>JAYRWZ010000036.1:0-3195 GCA_041917875.1 Chloroflexota bacterium
AAATCCTCCTAAACCATTAGCAGACTTAAAAATTGGGACAAGTCGCGGGTCCAAGAAAGGTTCGTTCAGCGTCTGACTAAAAAAATTCACCCCGAGACCGGCTTCAAGACCAAGTGCAAAGACACCCGAATGTCCCGAGGAAGAGGAAGCAGAGGCAATCCCTGATTGCGCTCCAACAGAAGTTTGAGTCCGACCATTAGGTCTCAACACATCCTCTTGTGCAGTGAGAAAGGGTGCAGCCATCATTGCGCAGCACCATAGAATCAACACTTTCATAAATACTCCATTATATTGAATACAAAAAACAACACATACGACAACTATTGTGAAGTTCATACCAATATACGACATTTTTTCCATGCTGCCTCTTTTCGATGCCGTAAAGAACTCTAAAACATGATTTCTTAATATCTTTGCACCTTGTTTTAATCACTTTTATGTCAAAAACCTCATGAGTAACATCATTCGCTCCTTGTATGTAGGCGTGCTCATACTCGTATGCTCAGCGGCTTCGATCACTGCTGCCGACTCCCCAACATTTATGTCCATCGAAAAGTACTTCGATGATTTAACCATTAATAACAAAGCAATAAGTACTGTCGAAGGATATACCATAATACGTGAAGGACTTACTATAACGCTAAGTTCCGGCACAATTTCCTTTGCGGAACCCTGGAAAGATCGTAACCACATTGCTTATTTTACGGGAGTAGCAACTCTGCGCTATTTACCTACGACTAAAGTTGAAGTTGACAGATTGGCACAATACAATGAGGGACAAAGAAGTTTTTACAATGAGTTCACCGATATGGTACTCTTTTTCAATGACTCTTTGTATGAAAAAATTACGCAAAAATTCCCCCCCAAAAAACTAACATCAACAGAAAAAATAAAATTTCCTCATAAATTTAAAGATTTATTCGGTACTTACTTCGAACATCATGACATCATTTGGTCTCATTCTTTGCTTGATGCACGAAGAAACAGTTCATTCCATTGTATGGCTTATGGTGACAAAGTAAAAACAGTATTATATGAGTTTTGCCCTACGGAACCCGAACCGATTTCATTCTATATCTCGAAGACCACAGCCGACAATTTTGAATATAATTTTGTAAATCTTTGTCCTTCCACAAATCCTGCTCACAATCCGCAAGATGAATTAACAGTGACGCATAATACGCTTGATGTCAAAATAGATAATGGCTTGAAAATGGCGGTGACCTCACAATTGCGTATTATCGCAAATTCAGATGAAATGACATGGGTAAACTTTAATTTATATGAAGATTTGACCATTGAAAGTATTCAAGATGAGAAAGGTAACTCTCTCGAATTTTTTCAACCCGATGAATCAAATAAAATTTGGATACACATTGGAGCAGTACAAAAAGGTCAAAACAAAACACTTACCGTCAAATATGGTGGTAAAATTATTAAAAGAATCTATGATTATACAATTATAGAAACCTCCATCCAATGGTATCCTACTTATGGACATAAGCAAAAATCACTTTTTGACATTACATTCACTTTTCCGGATAATTATAAACTGATCAGTATTGGCAATAAAATATCTGAAGAAAAAAAAGACGGCGATATCATTAGTCGTTGGACAACTGAGTATCCCATACGCAATGCCTCATTTAACATAGGACCATTCAGCACGGCAGTGTCCGACCGTAAAGATGTTCCACCAATTACATTGCATTATATCAACAGCAATAACAAAAAAAATGTACTTACGGATATTGCCCAAGCGTATGAGTTTTACACAAAATTATTCGGTACACTCCCCTTACAGTCATTAAATGCAACAGAAATTCCATTTTTACATGGCGAAGCATTCCCCGGTATGCTCCACCTTACGTGGCTTACATTTGAGTCTTCTGATAACTCAGGCACTTGGCAATCTTTTAATGCTCACGAAACGGGTCATCAATGGTGGGGTATCGGTTTGGATCACAAAACATATCGTGACCGTTGGTTAAGTGAGGGTTTTACCGAATATGCTTCCCTCATGTATTTACAAATGATGCTCGGTGACAATAAAAAATTCTTTGATATTTTAAAAGATACTCGTGAAAGAATAATCAATGCAAAAAAACAGAGAAAAAGCGATGGTGTGGATTTATGCCCTATTTCTTTAGGACATCGAGTAGCAAGCACTACGCTCACTCGAGAAGATTATCAGACTGTGGTGTATGATAAAGGCGCATGGGTATTGCACATGTTACGCAATATTTTACTTAACCTCAACACAATGAATGAAGACGGTTTTAAAACAATAATGAAAGATTTTTTTACGACCTATCAAGGCAAGTCAGCAACAATTGCTGATTTTCAAAAAACGGTTGAAAAACATGTCAATCAAGATGTGTCTTGGTTTTTTGATCAATGGGTACACGGTTCGGATATTCCTGTCTATCATTTTGCTTTTAAGACGGAGAAAACTCCCGATAATAAATTTACGGTGCATGTACGAGTAGAACAAAAAGAAGTACCCCCTGATTTTAAGATGAGTGTTCCAATCAAAATAGTCTTCGAAAATGGAAGTATTGCACGCATTAGGGTTTTTATAACGGGCGCAAAATCCGAGTTTGATTTACCACCTTTGGCATCAGCACCTAAAGAAATCATTTTTAATGATTTGGAGTCCGTATTAGCGACGGTAAAAGTTGAAGATTGGGAATAATTCTTTATCTGTTTATGGAATAAAAAAAAAGCCGACAACACCATTGTTTTGTCGGCTTTTTTTTTGAGTTATTGCACAGCTTTGCGCAAAGCACGTACAAATTTCGTGAAATGAACGGTGCGGCTATTAGTACGGTTCACAGGACCATTAAATAAATTCGTCATTAATTTTTGACGTAATTTAGTTGTAATTTCTAATTGGCATCCTTTCCCAATTGTTGTACGGTTCGAGAAATTTGCTGTTGCTTGCCCCGAAATACTTGACGTTGTATCTATCTGAGCGCTAAATCCTTCAGCTTCTAATTCTGTTTTAACTTTAGTGCGCAACGCAGCATCACGCCCGCCGACATAGACAATTTCATTATTATTATCGGCTTTGCCATGAATAACAAGTGCTTTGTTAGCTGCGCGAATCATCGAATCGCCCTTTGGTTCATCAAAATTGACGGATGTAATGTGTAAAGTAGCATTACCGCTATTTGGTGTTTTAAGTCCGGTAAA
>JAYRWZ010000037.1:0-2489 GCA_041917875.1 Chloroflexota bacterium
GGATGTTGCCACACTTGGTATTGCAATGCTGAATGAAGCCGGTATTGAAGCTGATTATGTCTTGGTCAATACGGGTATAAAAGCAATAGATATTCAATTACCCTCGCCTGTGTTTGATCATGCTATTGCCACTATTCATACAAAAAAAGGCAGAAAATATGTGGATCTGACTACAAATCATTATTCCGTAAATTCTATACCAAGCGGTGATCTGGATGTGATGTGTCTGGAAATTGATACCGATAATTCCGACAAGTTAATTACTTTGCACCGCGATAATTTCGATAAAACACAAACAGAGGTTTTTTCGAAAGTAAGCATTGATGACAATAATGTATTGACATTGCAACAGCGCAGCACTTTAACGGGAACAATGGCGGCTTCGTACCGGTCCACGTATGCGGAAGAAGGTTATGACGATATAAAAAAAATGGTGGGTGAATGGCTTGGCTCTACATATCCGGGCGTCGAGGTGGACACTGTGTGGACAAGCGATACCGAACAAAGAGATCAGCCGTTCGAGCAAAATGTGCATTTTTCAGTGCCTAATTTTATTAGTGAATCCGGCAGTTATCGTATGTTGCAAATTCCTTGGGTGCACCCCATAGAGCCGGATGAATCTGTTTCGTATAAAGAAAGAAAATACCCGCTCGAATACTACTATACAAGCGATATTACTCGTGAAAAAGTTGAAATTAGTTTGCCTGCACAACTTGAGCCGTTAGAACTGATGCCGCTCACAAAATACAGTTGTCCTATTGCAGATTATGAAGTGAAACGCACCTTTAATAAAGGTATATTACTCTTGGAAAGAACCTATACCATAAAAAAACGAACTGCATCCGTTACTGAATATCAAGCCATAAAAGAATTTATTAATAATGTAGTACGTGAAGACGATAAACGTATGCTGTTGGGAGAAACGAAAAAAGCTAAATCAAAAGGTAAAAAATGACCTCCCCAATAATTCATAGTCATGATAAGGGAGAAATTCGCAAGTTATTGTCCGAAAAAAGGAATCAATTATCATATTTTGAAAGGGAACAATATTCTTTGCATATTACGAGCACAATTTTGTCTTTAGATTATATTGCCAAAGCAAGCCGTGTGCATTGCTATAAGTCGTTTGGTACCGAAGTTACCACCTCGGTTTTAATAAAAGAATTATTGTCATGTAAAAAAACTATATATGTGCCGGTGGTAAATGGCGATATATTATTGCATGCAGAAATCAATGATCAAACGCAATGGAAAAAAGATAGATTTGGCATCCCTACGCCTGTTGCTCCTTCATTGCCTGTGCATCAAATGATGCTTCAAGAAAATGATTGTATTATTATTCCCATGCTTGGTTTCGATTCTCGGTGTATGCGATTAGGGTATGGGAAAGGATATTATGATAAATTTTTATCAGCGACGGAAGGAAAAAAAATAGGGCTTGCTTTCTCTTGTCAGCAATATGACATAATTCCGTCAGATGTGCATGACATTGCTATGGATATAATTATTACAGAAAACAGTGTTTTTTCATAATTTCCCATAAAAAGTGCAGTGAATTATGCTCTTCACTGCACTCTGTTGTTCATGAACAGCTCTATTATTAAAAGCTGACTTTGAATTTCCCGTTAGTTACATTTTTCTGTACACCTTTGGTATTTTGACCGGTAAAGCTAAATGTACCTTCGGCTTCGGTAGATGTCAATTTTACAATAGTAATTATTCCTTGGCTTAATCCGGGAAATGTTGAATACACCGATTCGGTATTGGCAGCCAATGTTAATACTGCCGTACCTGTTTGCATTGTACCGGGCGCTGCTATGCTATATACTCCGGCTTTATCAATATTAGACATGGTAATATTGATTTGTTTACTGTCTTTGCCTGAACCTGCAAAGCCAAGTACCTTATTGGTATATGTGGCTTGTACTGTCAGATCGGCAGTCCAATCAACACCATCAATTGTAGCCGACAAAGATCCTTTCGTGCTTGAGCCGCCTGTCGGATTGTCCTCACTTTTAGAACATGAACCCAAAAAAGCAATACTCGCACTCAAGAATATTGCTATCATAAAACGCATCATACAAATACCTCGTTTACAATTGTTTAACATATTTACAAAGATACATGCAAAATCCAAATGTACCAAATATGTATTATAACAGGAATTACGTTTACTCACACAAAAGAGGTTTTCATTGCAGCATACGTTTACATCATGAAAAATCACTGTAATCCTAATATAAGTCGAGGATATGTAGTGTTTTAGGTCTTCAGCAATCAAAAAGATATCTACAATCCGTGTAATCCCTCAATAATTTGGAATGTACCATTTGTTACAACTTTCGTAATGAACTTGTTTAAAGATTCTTTAAGAGAATAATAGCACAGGCTAAATGCCAAAAAGCAAGATGGTTTACTGATTTTTTTTCATATCTGATGACAAGTGTTCTAAAACTATCAATCCAAGCAAATAAACGTTCATTAACATA
>JAYRWZ010000038.1:0-2633 GCA_041917875.1 Chloroflexota bacterium
ATGGAGTCAATGCGACAGTATCTGAAAAACGGCTCAGCTATACTGGAAATCGGATGTTCAAGCGGTTATTATTCGGAAGTGTTAGAATATCTTTCAGGTAAATCATTTTCTTATACCGGCATTGATATTTCTCAAACTTTTATAACAATGGCAGAAAGCTATTATCCCGCATGCCATTTTGCCGTTGCTGATGCAAAAAATTTACCTTTTTCTGATTCATCATTCGATATTGTCTTTTCGTCCGGCGCAATTTTATATGAAATTGATTATGCAAAACATATCGAAGAATCAAGTCGTGTAGCACGAAATGTTCTTATTTATCATAGAACGCCTGTTTGCAGGAAGCGTGAAACACAATTATTAAAGAAAAAAGCATACGGTATTGAAACGATAGAACGTATATTCAATGAGCAAGAATTTTTGACATTGATAAATGACCATGGATGGACACTTAAATCAAGCTACAGTATTAGTGAAGATACGCAGAATGACAACTACGATATGACGTACACATTTATTCGCAAAACACATCAAGGTACCCCCACAGCATTATCAACAAAAGCAAAGGCAACATCAATGACACTTGAAGGAATTCCCCCATTTTCTGCTACGGCAAAGCCCGAAGAGATTTTACAACAGAAAGCAATTACTTTGATGAATAATGCTGTAACTTTTATGCAACAAGGGAATCATCAGGAAGCTCTGCGCGAATTGGACGAAGCAATAATTCATTACCCTCAATTACCTAATCTGCAATACCTTCGTTCATTATGTTTATGGAAAACAGGAAAAATGAATGAGGCATTTATTGCTATGTTTGGTGAATTAAAAGTCGCACCTCATAATGAACAAGTGCTCTATACTGCTTCCATGGCTTCTCGTGCAATTCAACCATATATAGATTCATCATCAGCATATATCAATGACATCAAACAACAAATTGATATGCTGCGAAGATTTGAATTTAAGATATATTCTCAGAGTGGCGAGGATGGTACATTAATGGGAATATTATCACGTGTCGGAACCACCAATAAAAAATTTATGGAGATTGGTATCGGTAATGGCGATGAATGTAATACGGCTAATTTATCCATCAATCACGGATGGTCAGGATTTCTTGTTGACGGTGATGAACAGCAAGTACAAAATGCGCGTCATTTTTACAGGTATTGCCCGAATGTGCGTGTTGAACAGTGCTTTGTAACGACGGACAATATTAATGAATTACTCATTTCGCATCGCGTAACAGGAGAAATTGATGTCATGTCTTTAGATATTGACGGTAATGATTATTGGATTTTAGAAAAATTGAATGTCCTGCATCCACGCATCGTTATTCTGGAATATAATCCTACCTTTGGACCTGAACGCTCTGTTACAGTACCATATGATCCGGAATTTTACCGTATGAATTATCATAAAAGCGGTTATTATCACGGAGCATCTCTAACTGCATTAACAAAATTAATGTCTGAACGCGGCTATATTCTTATTGGTTGTGATTCTAATGGTTATAATTCATTTTTTGTAAGAAAAGATGTTGCGGAAGGTATTTTTCTTGAAGTGCCGCCGCGATTAGCATATTATCCGGCAAAACCACGCTTTCGGCATGGCGCACCGGAGGTACAATTTTCCGTTATTAACGATTTACCATTAATCGAGGTCTAAATAGTATGAGCGCAGAACGTATTGAACATAATGGCATTCGATATGCAGAAGTTATTCGTGCAAATGCTGTGGTAAGAGAAACAACATTTTATTCCCCCGCCGAATCATCATTTCAGTTTGGCTTATTAGCACATGATGCGGGGTTTATTGAACCTCCCCATTATCACAAACCCTTCAAAAGAGAAATTGCGGATTTACAACAAATGTTTGTCGTACAACGTGGTGTCGTCATTGTTGAACTCTACACAGATGCCGGAGAATTATTACGTGAAATTACTCTCTCGGCGGGTGATGGTATTGTTCTAATTCATGGTGTGCATGCAATTCGTGTCATTGAAGATATGCAATGTATCAGTGTTAAACAAGGACCATATCTGGGTATTGAAAATGATAAAATTTTTGTAGAGGCAAAAAAAAATGATTCCGGTATTTGAGCCCATAATCGGCGAAGAAGAAATTACATATGTCACCGATGCCTTACGTAAAGGTGAAATTTCCGGCTCATTCGGAAAATATATTCCTGAATTTGAAAAGAAATTTGCAGATTTTTGTGGTGTTAAACATGGTATTGCCGTTACGAGTGGTACGACGGCATTACATTTAGCAGTCCAAGCAGCCGGAATTGGTCACGGTGATGAAATATTGATAAGTGCATCAACAAATATTGCAACAGGTTTGGCTGCTTATCATAATGGTGCAATTCCTATTGCAATTGATTCTGAACCCTTGACATGGAACCTCGACATTTCACTCATAGAACAATATATTACACCTCGTACAAAAGCAATTATTCCCGTCCATCTTTTTGGTCATCCTGTTGATATGGATGCACTTATGGAGATTGCTAAAAAATATTCGCTCACGGTGATTGAAGACTGCGCAGAATCACACGGTGCTACCGTGCGCGGTACAATGACCGGTTCCTTTGGCGACATGGGTTGTTTTAGTTTTTATGCGAATAA
>JAYRWZ010000039.1:0-7187 GCA_041917875.1 Chloroflexota bacterium
ACCCGAACAATTCCGCCTTCGTTCTGCCAAAAACGAGCAACATAAGCGCGTTTTCGGTTAATTCTTCCTTGCTGCCTGTACCGGGTACCTTGTCTATCGAATAAGAAAACGACACCATTGGTTCTTTTTTGGTTCCCTCGATTTTTACTTCGACAGTATATTCTTGCTGTTTTGAGTCAAAAGTTCGTTTTTGGCGCAATACAGCTGTTAAATTCATTCGCGGATTATCTAATTGTCCCGTTTCAAAATTGACACTACCACCAGCAGATAATGTTTTTACGAATTCGTAAGTAGATTTATCTTGAACAACTAACTCACCGAACATTTGAAACTGTCCGAAGGGTTCTCTGCGGAACAGTAAAGCCACATTTTTATCTTTCGGATTTACATAAGCAATTAATCGTTCAAAATTTCCGAGTATCATTGTCAGTTTGAATTTATTGGGCACAATGAGAATATTCATGTCATATTTCATTTTGTCCACAATACTCGCATTAATCTTCACCTCACCTTTTTTGGTCGCAGTTTGCTGAGCTGGCTTATCCATGCCGCTCGTATCATTTACAGTTTTTATAGAATAAGTGTGTTTTCCGGAAACGGTGTCTTTTTCATAGCGAAACACGGAGATTTTTTTCTGAAATTTTTTATCCGGTGGCATCGTAATATCTGCATCTTTGACCACAATATCGCCTGTGAGCACAGGCTTGTCCAAAGAACCGCGCAAATGTATAGGATTTTTTCCACTTGCAATAACAAATTTGCCATACATAGTCGGCATTGTCGCTTCGCTCGCAGGACTTAAAACCATTAATTCGGGTGAACGAATAATAATATCAAGATATTCAATACTGAAACCATCAACAAGAACGGAGCCCGTTAGTGATGCACGCCCTTTGGGATAATCGTTACCGTCATTGGCAACAAGTACCGTATCTATCGTCACGGTATTGTTGCGCAAAGTCATCTTTCCAGCCGCTTTATAGAGTATATTCGACGACAATGTAACAAATGATGCTTTATAAAATCGTACTGTCCCGCCATAGTCCAATTTATCTCCGACAATACCTTTAACAGTAATAGAAGCATCACCCATACCTTGCACTTTTGTAACACCCGGAATGAACGGGGCAACTGTAGCCAAAGACAATTCTTTTGCACTTGCTTCAATATCAATCGGTTTAGTCTTACTCCAACGATTTTCAATTTGTTGTAATGCAATATTTAATGGAAGTGAATTAACACGTATAGTCATTGTGGTCGGATTGCCTTGCAAGAGTGAATTTACGATTCGTAACTCTCCGGTAATTACAGAATCTTTACTTTCAGCGTGAATAACTTGATCTCCTACATACACATTATTATACTTTATTTTTTTCATTGATGTTTGTAATGTTAAATCCGGATTTGAGAATTTTCCATTCGCCGTCAATACCAAGGAATCTATCTTACCTTCAAGTGTTTGAAGTAAGGGTTTTACTGAGCCGTCAATAAAAGGAAAAGTTACGATATCCGGTAAATCAAAGCCATAAACACCAACAATGAGATTGTTGAACTTGTCCGTGGAAGCAAGCCCTGAAATGCGTAATATTTCTCCGCCATTTCTTTGAATAAAGCACTGTTTTAACAATAATCCTTGCGTAGAAATTTGTCCGATAATATCCGTAGTTGCATTCCAATAATGTTCATCGTAAGTAAATTGCAACGATGAAAGTATAAAGCCAAGAGAATATTCTTCCACAGAGAGTATGCCACGTAACTGCGCCGTAAACTGATGTGCAATATCTGCTCCGACAAATACATCTGCCTTGTTTTTTCTCATCATCAAATACAATGAGGGTGAATAAAGATGCAAATCATTGACTGATAATGCTGTATCAACCCTAAGCGTTACAGAAATAAATTCAAGAGTAGAGGTATCTTTTTCATGGAACATACGCGATTGAAACGAAGCCGTTATCTTCTCGGATCGTATATCATTATCACCTGTTTTTATATGCAATGATGTGCAAGAGACCGTATCAATATTGATGTCACTGAAATTTCTGTCTCCTTTTATTTTGCCTTTTATTTTGCCTCGTATATCTATGGATATGTCCGGTACAAATAATTCGACAGGCGACAAATCCCTGCATTCGATAAAAAATTGGGCGTTCACGGGCTTCTGAAAAACTTCTTGTGTTGGTGGCGTTATTACTTTATCATGAACCGATAATCCACGAACTGTATTAGTCTTTTTTGTTGCATTATCTACAATGGATGTGATATTTCCTGTTATCCGCTGTATCAATCCAAGAATAGAGAAATCACCGCTTACATCCGCATCAAATGGTGTTGACCTCACTCGTATTGAACGATTATGATAATTCTGCCTTTTCATAATACACGACAAAGTAAACGGCATTAATGCGCGGTCTTTGAGAAGGAATTGTTGCATATCCGCTTCGATAACTCCGGTTAATGAGTCTATGTGTGTACCTTGAACGTCAACATTAAGTGCACCGCTCAGCGTTAAATCCAGAGAAGGGTCAGCAGCAAGATGCCCGACATCAATATTGGAGAATGTGGAGTTGAACTTACTTAACGGATAATCCAAATCACGGAAGTCAAAATTTCCCGCCCCTTGTAAAAATGAATACGTGTCATCCGAGAAAATATCTACACTATCAGCAACGGTTGAGTCAGCAAACCCCAATCGAATTGTATCAAGCACAATGAAACCGCCATTGCGACACGATGCATCCACATCAAGACGGCTGAAATATCTGCCCGCAAAATGAGAGCGTTGAGACTGAATACGCATTTCTGTTTCCATCTCTTGCAAAGAAAATCCCTTCCCATGGGTTTGCATATGTCCATTCAATGAACTTTCCACTGATTGACTATGAACTATTGGGGCAAGATTAAGAGCTGAATACGTTATATCAGCATTATAACCAAGAGTATCACGCAAATAAAGAGATAACTTGCCACCAACGGTGCCGGAACGAGTAGAAATCGGCTGCACATCAATATAAATGCTGTCTCTAGGAAAACCGTAGATATATCCTTTGGAAATTTTTGCAACACCTATAAAATCAAGAGCGGGCAATTGAAGAACTATTGCGTTGTTGCGAACTTCATCATAAGAAATAGCACTTTTTTCAAGCCATGCCTCAAAAGAAAGTTTCTCACCATTGGTGATATTGCGTAAACGCCCTTCCGCTTTCAAAACGGAATGGTCGGTAGTCGCTTTCATCGTAGAAACCATCAAATCATTGAGCGTACCATGTGCCTTCAATGTCATACCATAGACACCCGTGAAATTGGCATAAGGCAAGAATGCACATAAATCATTACCATAAAATTTCTTAGCATCAACATCAAGAAGTATTTGGCTACTGTCCGGATTAAAACCATCCAATACATTATCAAGGACAAATACATTGAGAGAGAGATCGGTTTGCTGTGTCCGGACACTAACATTTTGCAAACGAGCAGCACTTTGTGAAATGTGTGCATCACACCCAAGGTTGTAGAGAGTAAAACCTGACATTACCTCAACAAAAGAGAGATTAGAGAGAGCAATATCTAAGCGTTGTTTCGCAATGTTCGCACCGCCGCTAACCGTGCAATTCATTTGTTCTAATCGCATTTGATCGAGCACAAAAGCAGAACGAAACGGAGGTCGTACAATTGTGGAATCAAATCGCAGAATGGAGCAATCTTTTAATTCTAAAGATCCCAAGATTATATCCCAATCGAACGGTTTACCGGAGGTGGTATCGCTCGTCGGGGCAACAATTCTTTCTATATTCCACACGCTGTCGCGATTACGGATCATGCGTATGCTTGCTCCATGAATTGCAATACATCCAACCGATATGGTCTGCCTTGAAAGAGCTTGCATATCAGGATTAAGTGTTATTTTCGGAATGATTGCTACTGTATCGCCACCTTCGGCTTGAACAACTATTGAACGTAGTTCAAGACCGGCATCCCAAAACAGCTCAAAATCACGAATATGAACAGTCCCAAGCATTGACTCATTGACGTGATCCATTACCAAGCCCAGAACGAATTGCCGAACAGGTTTTAACTCCAAGACTAAAACAGTTGAAAATGTTACAGTTCCAATAACAGCCAAACAAGTTATGAGTAACCCCTTCGATAGACGAAAGAGTAAACCACGGCGATTTTTTTCTGCTTCGCTATGCTCTGTGATGGTTGGTGCGCTATGTGGAGTTGTGTCTGCCATATATGCAAAAATATGTCCTTACTGCTTTCGATGACAAAACGATGAATGACTTAGAATAATGTAGAAGAGAGAACAATGTACATTGCTACGTCGCATAATTACAAAAAAAAAGGATTATCTTCACCAAAGACAATCCTTTCCATACGATTAAAAAGGGATGGAACTTACCATTTCAGCACATTCACTTCATCCACATAAACAGTTTGCTTTTTACGGAAAAGAGCAAGAACAATAGCTAATCCAACCGCAGCTTCGGCAGCAGCAACTGCCATGACGAAAAATACAAATATTTGTCCGGCACTGTCCCCCATAAACTGACTGAAACTTACTAAAGTCAAATTGACAGCATTGAGCATCATTTCAATAGACATAAAAATAACAATAGCGTTACGACGCACGATAACCCCTGTTACGCCAAGCATAAACATTATCGCGGATAAAATCAGATAAAATTCCAATGGTATGGTCTGAAGCATTTTACTCTCCCATGTTTTAAGTAACTGTTTAAAAATTATTCAGTTCGGCGATAGCCGTGATGAGCCATAGTTGCCCCCATCGGCATAAAACTTTCATTATCCGGCAATGACCATGTTCCCAGACCATCCACATAGCGATTAAACATACAAAATGCTGCTGCAATAAGTACTGTATCGTGAATTTCCCTGTCTGTTGCTCCTTGTTCATGAGCCGATTGTATATCGTCATGAAGCACAAATTTACCGCCTTGCCGTACTTTGTGAGCTATATTCAAAAGTGCTTTTAACTTTTCGGAAATTTCTGTATTGGTAAATCCCGATTTAATCTCATCAATGAAGTGTGCATCTTTACCCAAATGTACCGCGGCGGCGGCACCGTGAGAGCTATGACAAAAATGACAATCATTTTTGTATGAAACAGATGAAGCTATTATCTCCCGTTCTCCGGAAGTAAGTGTTGACTCTCCGCGTAACAAAATTTCAGCAAGTTCACATAATGGTTTGGCTGTATCGCGACGATAATCAAGCAATCCGACTATGCCCGGTAACACATCATTATGTAGGGTGATATGCGCCATCAGACAGATTCTTTCTGTTGCTTTTTAGCTAAAAGTATGGAACCAACGATGGCGACAAGTAAAAGCAAAGAAATTGCTTCAAAAGGAAACAAATATTCTGTAAACAATACTGTGCCTATAGATTCCGCCGTGCCATTTACAGCCGCTCTATCATTAAGTTGATTGTATCCGGTGGGTTGTCTAATGAATGCAATAGCAAGTTGTGCGATTAAGAATACACCCATAGAAACCGCTATACCCGTTCGAGTTTTAAATCGTTCGGTAAGTGCACTTTCTTTGCCAAGGTTTAGTAACATCACCACAAAAACCACCAACACCATAATTGCTCCGGCATAGACAAGTATCTGGATGGCTGCGAGAAATTGTGCATTTAACGTGAGATATAATCCCGCAAGTGCAAAAAAATGAAGGATTAACGACATTGCTGACGCGACCGGGTTTTTATTGATTATCACAGAAACGCCCGTTGCAATTGCCGCAATGGCAAGTATAGAAAAAAGTATGACTGTCGTACTCACGTATGCTCTCCGTAATCTTTGGATAAATATTACAACAAAAATAAAAAAAAGAGACTCAATGATGCATATCTCAGACCATTGAGTCCCCCTATCGAGAAAAAACTTATTATGGGAAGATACCAAGTTGATAGTACGATACCGCAATTTTATCAATAGCAGATATGAAAGCAGCAACACGCATATCATGTACATTTTTCTTGGTGCGCCAGATATTCATAATTTCATGATACGACGAAATCATAGAGTCTTCCAAACCGGAGTTAACAAGATCTTCCTCATCAGCACCACGAGTAAGCATTGAGCGTTCTTCTGCCGACAATGAGTGGCCTGTTAATTTTTCGACCATACTGACTAAGTTATGATTGCCACGCTCATCGAAACGTTTATCCATGCGACCAAAACGAACGTGGGAAAGGTTTTTTAACCATTCAAAATACGAAACCACAACGCCACCTGCATTCAAGAACATATCAGGTATGATAAGAATACCCTTTTGCAAGAGAATGGGTTCTGCGGCTGCTGTCACCGGTCCGTTCGCACCTTCGGCAATAATTTTTGCTTTGATTCTGCCCGCATTGCCTAAATTAATTTGAGCTTCCAAAGCACATGGAGCAAGGATATCGCACTCATACTCCAATACAGAATTGCCATCTTCGATAAATGAAGCGCCTTCAAAACCCTTAATTGAGCCGGTAGCATCATAATGTTTTTTGAGTGCAGGTATATCTAAACCATTCGGATTAACTACTGCTCCATCCCATTCGATAATGCCTGTGATGACACAACCATGTTCGGCAAGGAACAATGCGCTGTGATAGCCGACATTACCAAAACCTTGCACAATCACTCGTTTATCTTGAAGTCCCGGTTCCAAACCGATTTGCTTCATTAACTCAATATCATTCACTGTTTCGCGTACACCGAAGAACAAGCCGCGCCCCGTTGCTTCCGTACGACCACGCACCCCCCCTTGAGGAATAGGTTTACCGGTCACGCAAGCAATTGCATCTATTTCACGACCATTAAAAGCAGTATAGGTATCGGCAATCCATGCCATCTCGCGTGCGCCTGAACCATAATCGGGTGCGGGTACGTCCACAGCCGGACCGATAAAGTTTTTATGGATAAGTTCCACGGTGTAACGACGTGTGATCCGCTCCAAATCTTCGACAGTGTAATTTTTAGGGTTAATTTTAATACCACCTTTACCACCACCGAAAGGTACATTCACAACAGCACATTTATAGGTCATCAATGCAGATAAAGCCATTACCTCATCTTGGTTAACCATATCGCTGAAACGAATGCCGCCTTTACATGGCAGTTTATGCTGGCTGTGTTCGGAACGCCATGCTTGAATTACCTGCACTTCGCCTTGAAT
>JAYRWZ010000040.1:0-2161 GCA_041917875.1 Chloroflexota bacterium
TCCGTACAAGATGGTTTAGAGACAACTCTCAACAAACTCTTCACATCCTTTGAACCTTCTGTGAGTGATATAGGAGAAATTGCAGGACAAGAACCTCAAATTCGCCCTGCTTCGAGTGATGCGGCAACTGTTCAGGCATGGCAAACTCTGGTAAATAAACACAAGGATATGTTACGCAGATGGAGAGCAAAAACTATAGCCCAATCACCTGTTTCTCTTCAAGAAAAATTAATCACATTTTGGTCTAACCATTTTACAAGCGAATTACAGGTGGTGAATTTTGCGCAGTATATGTACACACAGGAACTTCTCATTCGTACATTTATGCTTGGTAATTTTCATGATTTCACGTATGGAATCACCATAGATCCCGCAATGCTTATTTATTTGGATGGTCGTAAGAATTTTGTGATAGGTAAACGCAATCAAATCAATGAAAATTATGCTCGTGAGTTAATGGAATTATTTACCTGCGGTGTCTATGATTGGGACGGAAAACCGAATTATTCTGAAGATGATGTTGCACAAGCCGCACGCGGTTTAAGCGGATGGGATATAAAACCAAGTGAAAAAGGTACTCTTTACGCTTCATTGGTGTCGCAATTTAATGAATTACGATGGGACAGCGGCGATAAAACCTTAATGGGAAAAAAAGGAAAATGGAAAACAAAAGATATTGTGGACATAGTGTTTGCGGAACGTAAAGTTAGTATAGCTCGATATATGTGTACAAAAATATACAGAGAATTTGTCTATGATATTCCGGATAAAATTATTGTAGAACAAATGGCTCAAACATTTATGGAAAGTCAATGGAATATCCGGTCGGTTATTGAGCAATTATTGCGCAGCAAACATTTTTTTGCGGCGGAAAATATAGGTGCTAAACATAAAAGTCCCATAGAATTTTTTATAGGTGCAGTACGTGGCTTGGGACTTAAAAATATTGTTGATTTTGACTTTACACGCGTTGGCAGGCAAACGCAACTGTTACTCGGCATGATAGACGCGCAGGGTCAAACGCTTTTTGATCCGCCCAATGTGAAGGGATGGGAAGGCGGCAGAACATGGACAAGTACTTCGACATTACCTCAAAGACAAAAATGGATGATGGATATTATGGATGGCAAAATTCGTTCCGGTGCCGGTGCGCAACAACAAACAGTATTTGTTTTTGATGCCATAGCATTTGCTAAACAATTTTCTGCTCCGAATGACCTCAAAAAATTAACACAGGAAATGGCAGAATTTTTATTGAACGTTCCGCCTTCCGATGCCGAGTTTACTGTTTTATTCGATACAATTCTTGATGGCGGCAAAGATTATGAATGGAATATTGATGATGCGGCACAGCGACCTGATGCACGAATCCGAAAATTCATAAAAGCGGCTGCAGAGTTTGCAAAATTTCAATTAACATAATCAAGAAAGGACAATAACGATGAAACGCAGAAATTTTCTTAAAAATATAGCATCTACGGGTATTGCATTACCGTTGACAATGGGTTTTCCTTCTTTGCGAGCTTTCGGAAAAATGCCCGAAAATTCGCCATTTGCACGTGCGTTGATGTCTTCAAATGACAGAATAATGATTATGATACGATTGAGCGGTGGCAATGACGGTTTAAATACTGTTGTTCCCTATACAAATGGGGAATATTACAAGGCTCGTGAAGCCGATTCACTTGCCATTAAAGCAGAGGAAGTCATAAAATTATCGGGCTCATCAACAATGGGTTTGCATCCCAAATTAGCACCGTTGGCAACATTGTGGGATAAAAAACAAATGGCTATCGTCCAAAATGTCGGCTACCCTAATCAAAATTTATCCCATTTTCGCTCAACCGATATATGGCTTTCCGGTTCGGATGCTAATGTATTTGAAAATGCAGGATGGTATGCTAAATATTTGGAAGATATGCACCCGGAATTTCCTGAAACTATGCCTTCCGAGCCATTTGCCATAGAACTTGGCACCGCATTAAGCACTACATTAATCGGTGAAAAAAACAATATGGGTATTGCAGTTTCTTCGCTTGATTTTATTCCGGATGCTCCCGAAGATGACCCTGTGGCAAAAACGCATGCGGGCGATGAAGAACTTTATGTACGTGAAATAATTCGTCAATCAAATGTGTTTTCCAATGCAATTGTAGAAGCA
>JAYRWZ010000041.1:0-6637 GCA_041917875.1 Chloroflexota bacterium
ATTTTGATACCTTCCGGCATTTGCTCTTCCACTGTTTTTTCTTTGACTGTTAGAAGAAAGAAGGAGCTTACTGCCATAGAATATCGCAAATGCAACTTTTAATTATTAATGTTTATCCATTCTTTAACAACACTCATTAAGAGACCATGCCTCAAGAAAACTCCTCTAAGCGTCAGCATCCGCAGCGTGCCGGCGTAAGCATGCGCCATCGTACTAATACGACTACGGCAAAACAAAAAAAAGAATCAAATCCTCCTCCGATGGAAGAACAAATTCAACAAGCACCGCCGGAAGTTAAGCCGGCACCTGTTATTGCTTCATCACCGGCTATTGCTTCTGCGCCTATTCCTGTTCTTAGTATCACGGAACTGAAACAGAAAAAAATTATAGAACTTACTCATATCGCAAGAGAATTGGGAATCGAAGGTTATTCAGACCTTCGCAAGCAAGAACTCATTTTCCAAATTAGTGCAGCGCAAGCATCACAGCAAACACGTGAACAAAAAATATTCGGCACTTTTTCCGAAGGCGTGCTTGAAGTAATGCCCGATGGTTTTGGTTTTCTGCGTGCCGCTGATTACAACTATTTACCATCCCCTGACGATGTGTATGTTTCTCCTTCGCAAATCAAAAAATTTGCCTTAAGAACTGGTGATACTATTCGTGGTCAAATTCGCCCACCAAAAGAAGGCGAACGCTTTTTTGCTTTACTCAAAGTGGACAGCGTCAATTTTGTAGAACCGGAAGTCATGCGCGACCGTACAATATTTGATAATCTTACACCGCTTTATCCAACTGAAAGATTGAAATTAGAGACAGTGCCCAATGAATATTCCGCAAGAATTATTGATCTGCTCTCACCGATAGGAAAAGGGCAGCGCGGACTAATTGTTTCGCCGCCAAAATCCGGGAAAACCGTCATTCTACAAAAATTGGCGAACAGTATTGCACGCAATCACCCGGAGGTAAAGCTGATTGTTTTGTTAATTGATGAAAGACCCGAAGAAGTAACCGATATGGAGCGATCCGTACGTGCAGAAGTGATTGCATCCACATTCGACGAACCGCCCGAGAGACATGTGCAGGTTGCTGATATGGTTCTTGAAAAAGCTCGAAGACTTGTTGAAGCAAAACAAGATGTCGTGATTTTACTCGATTCCATCACACGTCTTGCAAGAGCCCACAATACCGTGGTACCACATTCCGGTAAAATTCTTTCCGGTGGTGTGGATGCCTATGCTCTTCACAAGCCCAAACGATTTTTTGGTGCCGCCAGAAATATCGAAGAAGGCGGATCACTAACGATTATTGCCACTGCTCTTATTGATACGGGCAGCCGTATGGATGAAGTAATTTTTGAGGAATTTAAAGGTACAGGTAATATGGAACTTGTTCTCGACAGAAAACTTGCGGAGCGTCGTATTTTTCCTGCTATCGATATTAATAAATCCAGCACAAGACATGAAGAATTGCTTATGTCAGGTGATGATTTAAATAAAGTGTGGATCTTGCGAAAAGTTCTCAATGAATTAACACCCATGGATGCTATTGAATTAGTGACTGATCGTATGAGCAGTGCTAAAAATAATCGTGAATTTCTCCAAACATTAAATAGCTGATAATCATTTTTTTGTTTTGATAAAAAAGCCGTTTCACGTTGAAGCGGCTTTTTTTATGTACAATATAAATCCTGCGGTGACATAATATTGTGTGTTTTATGCAGCGTCTCACAGGTTTGATGCATCTAATCAAAAAACTACTTTACATATATGTGGAGAATGAATAATGAAAGCATTTGTTTGTGAGGATTATGGTGCACCGGAGGTGCTTGTCATAAAGAATGTCGAAAAGCCGCAGCCAAAGGACAATGAAGTTCTTATTGCCGTAAAAGCAACTACTGTAAATTCGGGTGATGTACGCATAAGAGGTCTTGCTGTCGAAGGATTTTTGCGTGTTATTATGCGTCTGGTGCTCGGTATCAAAAGACCTCGAAAACCAATATTAGGAACCATTGTAGCCGGTATTGTAGAAAAAGTCGGCAAAAATGTCACTTTATTTGCTCCGGGCGATGAAGTGTGTGGCAGTACCGGATTTTCATTTGGTGCTTATGCGCAATATGCTGTTATCGCCGAAAACAGCACTATAATTCATAAGCCGCTCACAGCAAGTTTTGAACAAACTGCTGCTATACTTTTTGGCGGTATGTCGGCACACTACTTTTTACATAAAGCGGGAATTGATGTGAAAAAGAATCAAAATATTCTAATCTATGGCGCTTCCGGTTCTGTCGGTATTGCAGCGGTAGGAATTGCTAAATATTATGATGCACATATCACAGCAGTATGCAGCGAAAATGGAGCAGACATGGTGAAAAAAAATGGCGCAGATGAGATTGTCTTTTATACTCATAAGAAGATACAACAGATGCAAGGGCAATATGATTGTATTTTTGATGCGGTTGGAAAGATAACTAAAAAACAATGCAAACATATTCTAAAACAAGATGGTGTGTTTTGCACAGTCGGCGGATTAGAGATTGCAAAAGAAACAAAAGAACAGTTGTTATTCTTAAAAAAACTATATGAAATGTCATCTATCAAACCGAATATTGATAAGATTTTTGAATTTGATGAAATGATTGAAGCACATCGCTATGTTGATACGGGTAGAAAAAAGGGAAATGTTGTTGTGAAAGTAAATTCTTAATTTTTTATAATGTGTAAAAAACAGTATGTTATCAAGGTAAAAGTAATTATAGTGATTTTTGTGATTGATGTTCTTAATTCCTACGGATCTGAATTACTGAAAAATACTAAACAACTTCATTCCATATATATATTATACTCAAACAAATGTGGTTATCATGGTCAGAATACGTTCGCATCATTGAATTTCACTTTAATCTTCGTGTAATTATCCCAACAATCAAATTCGTCTGATATTGTCTATGACTCTAATCCTCAGACATTAATCATACATATCACTATAATCATGAAAAAAAATACGATAGTCGTTAGTATAAGCATCCTAACAGTTGTGTTGCTTGTGTTTATTCTCTTAGCAAATTACCGAATCAAAAACGATGCAGAGGGTTTTATATCGGACGATACACAGCTATTGCCCAAAGTAAAAACGGGCTTATTATTGGGAGCAGGTAAGTATATGGAAAATGGCGGTATTAATGAGTATTTCTCTAAAAGGATACAAGCCGCAGTCAAACTCTATAAAAGTGGTAATATTCGTTACATTCTTGTGAGTGGTGATAATAGTACCTTACAATATAATGAACCTTTGGATATGAAAACTGCACTATTGGAACATGGCGTGCCGGAACATAGAATTATTCTTGATTATACCGGCTTTCGTACTTTTGACTCAATTATACGTGCCAAAGAAATTTTCGGGCAAGATACATTTATCGTTATCTCTCAAAAATTTCATAATGAAAGAGCTGTGTATATAGCAAGAAATTATGGCATTGAAGCATTTGGATATAATGCCGATGAAGTCACTTCTTATATCGGATTTATGACGAATGTCAGAGAAATCTTTGCACGAGTTAAAGTTTTTATAGATACTGTCTTTGATACGAAACCCAAATTTTTAGGACAAAAAATTATTATTCAATAATTGGTTCATTGTATGAAAAAATATCTAATCTTTTTAATTCTTTCGACAATGTCTTTGTTTTCTCAGAATATTGACAGTGCCGTAATTGCAAACAAAACAAGTCTATATGCTCTTCGGTTGAATAAAGGAGATGATATAAGGCATAGTTTGGAACAATTTGCAAAAAAAAATAATATTTCCTCCGGCGCAATTTTGACCTGTGTGGGAAGCATACAAACTATGGCTGTGCGCTTTGCCATGAAAAACACTATTGATACCGTAGCCGGTCCCTTGGAAATTGTATCCGTGACGGGAACAATCGCTTCTTCCGGTGTGCATATACATATTGCAGCCGGCGATGACAAAGGTCGTGTGAGGGGAGGTCATCTCGAATATGGTACTAAGGTCATGATGACGGTTGAAGTTATGATTATGACTTGTCCCGAAATACTGTTTCAACGCAATATTGATCAAAAAACAGGTTTCCCATTTCTCCATATTGAGCAAAATCAACGATGATGCCACCACTCCCATTTGTGAATATTCATACACATCATCCTTCTAAGGCATTTCATGAAATTGTAAATTGTAATGTTGTGGAAAATTTGCCGAATGATGATAAAAAATTGTTTAGTGTAGCTTTGCATCCTTGGAATGCTTCCTATCACTTATGGCAACAATCGAAGTATATCGTAGAAAATCTTGCAAAGCAACCTAATGTCCTTGCAATAGGCGAAACAGGCATAGATGCTTTGCGCGGTGCATCAAAAAATGAGCAGCAGGATATATTTAGGGAACATATACGTATTGCGGAGTCGAACAATAAACCATTGATTATTCATTGTGTGAGAGCATTTAATGAAGTTATAGAGTGTAAAAAAGAGAGCAAATCAAATGTACCTTGGATTATTCATGGATTCTCTTCTCGACGGACAATTGCCGATAAACTTCTTGCACACGGTTGTTTATTGTCGTTTGGTGCCGCAATTCTTCATAACGGCTCGCATTTAGAAGAAATATGCAGATATGTGCCGGAGAATATGTTCTTTATTGAGAATGATGACAGTAATTCGGCTGTTTCTTTATTATATGAAAAAATTGCTCATTTGCGAGATGTTCCTGTTAATTATTTGCAAGATATTCTCTATCATCAATGGCAAACAATATTCTTTAGTAAAAATTCATAAAAAAATCCCCCACACAGAACTGTGCTAGGGATTAGAGAAAAACAAACATTGTTTATCATTGGGTAATAAACATTTTTATAGTATGTTGAGCCATGACTGCTTCAATGCTAAAACATAAAAATTGTCATTAGAGCCATCATCAATTTCCGTAGATTGCTGTATGGTGCAACGGAAAAGTCGCATAGCAGATCGGCAATATATACTCAGCAAAAGTGGTTTTCATTGTCAGAATACGTTTGCATGATTAATTTTCTCTTCACTCTTCGTATATCTTCCTATCTCATCATCACACATTCATCATGCCATACGCCATTGCTTGCTTGAATGATGTATAAACCATGTGATAATAATGGTAAACGTATTTCTTGTATGTCGGTGGATTGATATAATGATGAATAATGCCACACTTCAATGCCTGTGATGTCATATATTTTGATAGAAATATTGCCGCCATACCCTGTGTATAATCGAGCATTGGTGCCGTCACTTTCTATACCAAAACGACCCGTTCCCTGCACACCCCTAAATTGCCATGCACAACTCGGATCATAGAGAATTTCATCATCATTGCCATGCACATTAAGACATTGTTCGCTGTGAATAATATCTGTTACTGTTAATTTTTCTGTTCGTCTGCCATCGGGCGGTAAATAAATCATACAAGGTACTATAATTTCCCTTTCTTGTTTATTCGTGGACACAACAGTAAATCGAATAGAATTTTTGTTGAGAGAAACGGTAGAAATATCATTATTCGGTGAAAAAACGGAATCACAGCGAACACAACATGGGTCATAATTGATGCTCATCGTTGCTTTAGAAATACCTGCGGGTATGCGTATTGTCACAGGAACAAAACTACCCGGTGCATAGCGTGCCGTGTCGGAAAGAACTAATGATATTATTTTCTCTTCTTCATTTTTTAGCATTATAGAAATTGTTTTTTCTTCAAAACAACCATTATTATTTGTGCCGCGAACGGTATAGGTGATATTTTCTGTCGGCTGTGCTATCGGATTGGCAATAAATGGATTATTGAGATATGTGCTTGGTGTCCATACATAATTGTCTGCTCCGCTTGCTGATAAATGAACTGTATCGCCAAGACATATTTCTCTATTTTCAGAAGCCGACAATGTCGGTTTATTATTAACAGTAATTATTACTTTTTTACTGTCGGAACAATTTCCTATTGTCCCTGTGACGGTATATTCTGTTGTTTTTGTGCCGCTAAATATCGGATTGGCAATAGTCGGATTATTCAGACCTTCCGCAGGTGACCAAGAATATTCTGATGCACCGTTTACGGATAAATGAACCGTATCACCTGCACATATTTCTCTATTTTCTGACACCGACAATATCGGCTTATTGTTTACGGTAATGAGTACTTTTTTACTGTCGGAACAAATACCATTTTTTCCTGTGACGGTATATTCTGTTGTTTTTGTGCCGCCAAAAATAGGGTTTGATATGGTCGGATTATTTAGTCCTTCGGCAGGTGACCATACATATTCTGATGCACCGTTGGCGGATAAATGAACGGTATCGCCTGCACATATTTCTCTATTTTCTGATACCGATAATGTCGGCTTTTCATTGACTATAATTATAATGGTATCTTTCCCTTCGCAATTTCCTGATCTTCCCGTGACAATATATTGTGTACTGGAAGTACCTGTAAATAGTGGATTTGCACTATTCGGATCACTTAATCCCGTCGTAGGCGACCATGAAAAATTCTCTGCACCGCTTGCCGATAATTGCAGAGTTTCACCTTTACAGATAGTGGTATCCGTTCCTGCAAAGACTGATAATTCACCGCCCAAAGTAATATTTAC
>JAYRWZ010000042.1:0-3492 GCA_041917875.1 Chloroflexota bacterium
ACCGAGAATTTGATGTTTTTAATCGGACCGACGATAAATATCATCAATAATTCTTCCTCTGTTTCAAGTGAAACGAAGCAAACGATAGTAAACTCTGAAAATTGTTGGTTTTATACAATAGATCCTGTAACATTAACGCGAGATTCTTCAAAAACCCTCACAACAACAACGAATGTAAATGGTGCTAAAGCAACTCGTGTTGGTGGTGATATTAGCGCTGCTTACAAAATTCCACTTAACCATAATTGGGCTTTAATACCTCGTGTAGGATTTCAATATTTTGTTACGCCCGCATTTGAAAATGAAACTTTTCAAGATATAAACGGAAATCAAGTTATTCTTGCACAGGATCGCGCTTTACATTCTTTACAATTTGGTGTCGGATTATTGTATTATTTTCATTAAGGAGAAATAAAAACATGAGAACATTTATACTTTTTTTACTTTGTGTTTTTAGCTTTTTTTCTTTTGAAGCACAATCACAAGTTAAACATAATGCTGCCGTTCAATTAACACGCACATCATTTAATTCTTCGTCCGATGATTATCCGAATGCTATGACCAAATCCGGTGGCAGATTATATGTGACATCTGAGCGTTCCGGCAAGCAACGCATTTATTATGTTGATGGCAATGGAGCGGAATGGTCATCAATGAAAGAAATTGACGGCGCAATTAATAATGCCAAACATGCCGGCTCTGCAACCTTAACAGCCGATGCTCAATATGTGGTTTTTGCGGCATATTCCCATGATGTGGAAGGTTCCGGTCGTACCGATTTATACAGTGCAAGAAAAGAACGAGGTGAATGGCAAGATGTTCAAAATTTAGGACCCATAGTTAATTCCAATGCATGGGATGCTGCGCCAAGTTTAACACAAGATGGTACAGTACTTTATTTTGCAAGTGACCGTGCGGGTGGCAAAGGCGGCACGGATATGTATATGACAAAAAGAACTCGTGAAGGATGGACAAAGCCGCAAAATATGAATGAGATTAATTCTGCTTTTGATGAAACTACACCTTTTATTGCTGCTGACGGAAAAACGTTGTATTTCGCAAGCAATCGCAGTGGCGGGGTAGGGGGCTTTGATATTTATGTTGCTCGCAAATCGGGTGACAGTTTTTCATCGCCCACAAATATTGGCACTCCCATAAATTCAGAATTTGATGACATTGCTTACATAGCAAAAATAAATACAGATCATGCTTTTTTTGCCAGCACACGCAGCGGAGGTGCCGGCGGATTGGATGTGTATTTTGCTGTACCTAATCCGGAAATGCCATCACCCGTAACGATTATGCGTGGTATTGTATCGGACAAAGTAACTGGTAATCCATTGGGTGCGGATATAGTTATCACGGATTTAAAAACACGAAAACAAGTCGCTACTTTGCGAAGCGATGATATTACCGGAGAATATTTTGTGACCATACCGGGTGATCGTGATTATTCGATTACTGCGCGCAAACCCGATTACTTATTTTATTCGGAGCGAATGACAGTGCCGGCAGCAAGTAAAGGTGCAGAAGTTACCAAAGATATTGCATTGTCGCCGTATTCACAAGGAGAAACTCGGCTTTTAGTGTTCTTTGATTTTGACAAAGCTGAACTAAAAGAGGAATCATACCCCGATTTAGATAATGCAATACAGTTTTTACAGGAAAAGTCGGATGTAAAAATTAGAATAGAGGGATATACCGATAATGTCGGCGATAAAAACTATAATGTCAAATTATCAACTGACCGCGCCAATGCTGTGAGTAAATATTTGGTGAGTAACGGAGTAGATAAAAGCCGCATTACAACCAAAGGTTTCGGCGAAGAAAATCCGGTTGCACCGAATACATCCGATGATAACCGTGCCCGCAACCGCCGGGTAGAAATGAAAGTGGTTCAATAATTATACGATGATAATATACTGAAACAAAAGTGGTTTTCATTGTCAAAATACGTTTTTCATCATAAAAAAAAATCCCGCTTATTGCGGGATTTTTTTTATTCATCACTGTCATCATCTTTTTTTGATTTTTTTTCATCTTTGGGTTTATCCACAGTTGGCGGAAATCCATTAAATTGTCGCCATAATTCAAAACCAAGGGTTACGGTATTTAATTGCATCCAACCGAGCGAGCGTGTGCCCGGTCTTAAAAATTTCGATTCGGGCCATTGTTCATCATTGGGATCGGGGCGGACAATAACACGGAATTTACCGCTCGATTTTGTATCATCCACTGCATCAATGACGGAAATAATACCACCGAAGGTACCCACAGATACTGATGGCCAACCGGAAATCTGAAAACCCGGAAATCCATCAAATTGCAATCGTACTTTACGCCCCACGGATAATAATGGAGCATCATTGCCGGAAATCATCAATTCCACTGCTAAACTATTTGCTTCAGGAACAATAATTGCAATTTCTTGTCCTTGTTTAAGTGTTTCTCCGCTACCCAGAGTTAAGAGACGAACAACTTTGCCATTGACAGGTGAGCGAACAATAGCAGCATTGCGTCGTGCAAGAGCTGTATTTAACTCCGAAGTACCTTTTGCAATCGAATTTTCTAATGAAGCAATAGTTTCCATAGCTTTAGTTTCATCGGACATAACCTTGAATATTTTTGATGAACCTTCACTTTCTTTATTTATGACATTAGAGCGTTCTTCTTGTTCATTACGCCGTGCCCCTTCAGCATCTGTTTGTGCTTTAGTCAAGGAAACTTCACTTCTTTGTACATCCAAACGATCACGTTCAAAATCACGCTGCGAACGCAATCCTTTTTCGAACAATTGTTTTCTGTCCTCAAATCGAGTTTTGGCAATATCATAATCTAATTCGGCTTGTTTTACCGTTGCCTCTGCTGCAATTCGTTTTTGTATAGATTGTTGTAGCTTTTGTTTTGATGCCATAACGCCGGCTTCTCTTGCATTCCTTTCTGCTTCAACTTGCTGCCGAAAAACTTGCACCTGCATTTCAATTTGATTTTTTCTTTCTTTGAGGGCTTCTAATTGTTTAGATTGATTTTCGATAAGATTAAAATCTAAAAATTTACTGTCAATATCTTCAAGTACAGCTATTGTGTCGCCGGCTTGCACAATTTGACCTTCTGTGACATACCACTTTTCTAAGCGACCTTTAATTTGTACCTGCACTGTTTGTGGACGTTGATTAGGTATAAGAGCAGTCACTTGACCATCTCCATTTACTGTTTGAACCCAAGGGATTCCAACAAGGACAATAATCAGAGATACGAGTAAAAACAATAAAAGAAATGCAAACACTCGTATGCTGCGCGAAGTACGCACCGCCGTAAGTGAATAGCTTAGTCCGTGATTTGGAATTGATTGCGGAATATGCGGTTTAAAGAGAGACATTAGTTTCATTGTAGCTGTCCTTTTTGGAGATTATAATCCAAGAATGAAGATAAATCTGGAAATAAATGCGAACATTCACTTGTTTTATCATTTGCGAGCTCGGTTGGTATGCC
>JAYRWZ010000043.1:0-5501 GCA_041917875.1 Chloroflexota bacterium
AACACAATAATACCCGACGATGTGTCGGGTATTATTGTGTTTAATATTATGAATTGTTCAATTCTTTACTATGTCTTTGTTATAGTGAGTGTGTGGTATTATTTTTAGAACTCCACGGGCATACCTGTTTGCAGGGATTCTACGGCTGCGATGGTTGACAATGTCACAGCACGTATTGTCGCATAATCAATAGGCATGGACTCACCTTTTTTTACAGCGGCAATCGTCGCAGCAATTTCTTCACGATGACCTTTTAACCCATCGAAGGAAAGAGTTTTTTGTTTTTTTCCTTGCGCTAAAACCACTGAGCGAAAATTATTCATTATTGCTGTTTTTCCTTCGCAAAATACTTCACAATATTCTTTATCAATGGAGCCGTCGCCATTGGCAAGATAGAGTAATGTGCCTACCGAACCATCGGCAAAGCGTATAACAATTGACACATTATCTTGTTGGGCATGTTCTCTATTTCGTGACGATAATTGTTCTGCATGAACTTTTATGGGGACTGAACCCGTGAGAAATGCCATACAGTCAATAAAATGACATCCTTCGCCAATAATTCTGCCACCCTGAGCGGGATCTTGAATCCAGCTTGATTTTGGAATAAACCCCGCATTTACCCGATATGTTATGGACATTGGTTCGGTGCGATGTGCAAAGAATTTTTTTATGGTAACGAATGAATCGGAAAATCGCCTGTTAAATCCGACCATTACTCTGCCGGCATTATGAGCTACTGCAATGTCAATTTGCTCTAATTCTTGACGAGTAATGCATAAGGGTTTTTCAACAAAAATGGTTTTTTTCATTTCTACCGCTTTTTGCACATAGCGCGCATGGCTGTCATGGCGAGATGCGCAAAAAAGCATTGATACTTTGTCATGGTTAATGACATTCATGGAGTCGGTGGCAGCTTCGGAAAAACCATATTTTTGTGCAGCGGATTTTGCATTAACGGGAGTGCCTGTTGAAACAGAGATAAAATCAACACCTTGTGATTTTAATGGCGGTATAAGCATTGTTTGTGCAAAACTTCCTGCGCCGATAAATCCGATGCCTATATTTGATTTCGGTTCATATTTTTTTGTTTGCAATACTCTTTTCCCGGCTTCTTTTCTTTCGGGGTACGTGAGTATAATGCCAAGATATTTTTCTTGTGTTTTTCCTGTAATTAACTCATAACCTCCCATCGCTTTTTCAATGGGGAAATGATGCGTTGTCATGGGAGCAACTTTTAATATACCGCGTTCAATACATTCAAGAAATGCTTGCATATTACGATTTTCTGTCCAACGCACATAACCGATGGGATAATCATGTCCTTCTGCTTCATAGGATGGATCATAACGTCCGGGACCATAGCTGCAAGAGATGCGTAATTCGAGTTCTTTTTCATAAAATGGTGAACGAGGAATATTCATAGGCACAGCACCAACAATAACTATGGGGCTTTTTTTACGTGCAATATCCAACGCTAAGAGTATGGGTTCAGTAGATTCCGTCGAGGCGGTAATAATCACAGCATCAGTGCCTATGCCTCTGGTAAATGCTTTTATTGACGATGCAACATCCCTGCTGCTTTTAAAGACGGCTTCGCATCCAAATTCCAAAGCCATAGGAAATAATTCTTCATTAATATCCAATCCTACCACACGGCAGCCACTGGCTTTCAATAATTGTACGGTCAATTGTCCGAGCAATCCCAATCCTATGACGGCGACGGTTTCACCTAAGCGGATATCGGCTTGGCGCACACCTTGCAAGGCAATGGCACCGAGTGTGGTATAGGCGGCATCATCGAAAGAAACATGCTCGGGGATTTTGCAGCACAGATTTTTGGGGACGGAAATAATTTCTGCATGATGGGCATATTGCGCACCGGCACAAGCAACTCTGTCACCGGGCACGAAATCTTCGCAGCGTGATTCGATGACAATACCGGCAGCACTGTAGCCGAGAGTTTTGAATGATTCGAGTTTGGATTTCACGGCTTCGTATGTTGCCATGATGCCGTCTTTTTTTGCTTTATCGAGAACGGCTTTTACTTGCTCGGGCTGGGAGCGTGCCCTTTCCAAGAGAGATTGCTGAGCACTTTCGACCGAACTGCGCTCTGTGCCGGCAGAAATTAAGGAAGCCACGGTGCGTACTAATACGCCGCCGGGCATACATGCCGGAGCGGGAAGCTCTTCCACAAGCATCTCGCCTGTGCGCTGATATTGAACTACTTGAAGCATACTTTATAAATCAAGGTGAAAAACAATGTACAAAATTACGGTAAATAGCTCCTTGATGCTTGAACGGTTATGGAGCTTTGTTTCGCGAAAGCCGCACAATCAAGAGCGCAGTTAGTTGATGAGAAGTATATTTGCATCACATTATTTCATTTCATGGAAAGCACAGATGAACACTTACAATAGTTTACGCGAGTTGATAAGCATTGACTCACCTTCGGGTTATACAGAAAAAGCTACCGATTATATTATGCAGGTTTTGCGTTCTTACGGCTGGTCGCCGGAGCGCACTCACAAAGGTGCGGTACGTGTATCGTTGGGCAATAATCCCGTGGTTTCGATAGCAGCCCATACGGACACACTTGGGGCGATGGTGTCGGGAGTGAATGGCAATGGTACTTTGCAATTTACGTTGCTGGGTGGTCCTTTATTGCCGACTTTTGAGGGGAGCTATGTCCGCATTTATACATTGGGCGATGCCGTTGTGACGGGGACGGTATTGTTGAATAATCCGAGCGCACATACTAATCGCAGTGCCGGCTCGGCGGAACGCACCACCTCGTCAATGCACATACGTATAGATGAAGAAGTGCATAGTGCCGATGATGTCAAAAAACTCGGTATCGGTGTGGGCGATATTATATGTTTCGACACTCGCTATCAGGAATTGCCGAATGGTTTTATCAAGTCTCATTTTTTGGACAATAAAGCCGGATGTTATGTTCTGTTTGAGATAGCACGTCGCATAGCAGCACAAAAACGCTCTGTGCCGGTGGAATTGTTCTTTTCAACGTATGAGGAAGTGGGGCATGGGGGATCCGGCGGATTTGCTCCGACGGTGCAGGATCTGCTTGTACTTGATATGGGGGTGGTCGGTGATCATTGCAGCGGTGATGAATATTCATGCTCAATATGTGCCAAAGATTCATCCGGTCCTTATGATTACGGCTTCCGTAAAGAACTTACATTGCTTGCACAAGAAAAAGCCATTGCCCATAAAGTTGATGTCTATCCTTATTACAGTTCCGATGGTTCGCTTGCCTTGCGTGCAGGGCATGATTATCGTGTGGCACTTATCGGTCCCGGCGTTCATGCCTCGCATGGCATTGAACGAACACATAAAAAAGCTGTGGAAGCAACTATTGATCTTTGTTTGGCTTATATAGATAAACGCTACCCAATGAAATCCGTCGTCGCCAAAGCTGTCGGGAAAAAAAAGAAAAAGAAATGATTGCGTGCTTGTATGGGTAAAAAATTGTGAACTATCCGAACACTGCGATGCCGTCTTGGCTAATGCTCTGTGCATTTGTTCTTGGTTTATGAAAGTGTTGTGTGACATAATCTGTCATAAAAATCACAGTTTACACGTTTTGCTCAAGCGAATTTTTGTAATTTTGCAGTCTTAAAACGACTTTACGAAATTTTCTCCTTTTTTAGACAGGTCATTTTCTATGAATCAAGGGCACATTGTTCAGGTTATCGGTCCGGTTGTAGATATTGAGTTCCCCCAAGGCAATATTCCTCCGGTTCTTAATGCAATTAATGTTCCGCGTCAAAATGAACGCGGCGTTCAAGTCAATCTGGTATGCGAAGTTCAGCAGCACTTAGGCGAAGACAGAGTTCGCACCGTTGCTATGGACTCAACGGAGGGGCTTGTGCGTGGTATGCCGTGTTTTGACACAGGTATTCCAATCAGTGTTCCGGTTGGTCCGGAAGTTTTAGGTCGCCTTATCAATGTTGTTGGCGAAGCTATTGACAATAAATCGGAAATCAACACAAAGTTGAAATATTCGATTCACCGTCCGGCTCCGTCATTCGCTACCTTGAATAATAAAAAAGAAATGTTCGAGACGGGTATCAAGGTTATTGACCTTGTAGAGCCGTTTACCAAGGGTGGTAAAACAGGTCTGTTCGGTGGCGCAGGTGTAGGTAAGACTGTTATTATTCAAGAGTTAATCTACAATATTGCGAAACAACACGGAGGCTATTCAGTGTTTGCGGGTGTGGGTGAACGTACTCGCGAAGGTAATGACCTTTATGGCGAGATGACCGAATCGGGTGTTATTGCTAAAACAGCTCTTGTATTTGGTCAGATGAATGAACCCCCGGGAGCGCGTGCACGTGTGGCATTGACTGCATTGACTATGGCAGAGTACTTCCGTGATGAAGAGGGGCGTGACGTTTTGTTGTTTGTTGATAATATTTTCCGTTTTACCCAGGCAGGTGCGGAGATGTCCGCTCTTCTTGGACGTATGCCATCGGCTGTGGGTTATCAACCGACATTGGCAACCGAGATGGGTGCTTTGCAAGAACGTATTGCCTCAACAGACAAAGGTTCTATTACGTCTATCCAAGCTGTCTATGTACCTGCGGATGACCTTACCGATCCGGCTCCGGCAAACACATTTGCTCACTTAGATGCCACGACGGTATTATCGCGTCAAATCTCCGAGCTTGGTATTTATCCTGCCGTAGATCCGCTCGAATCAACATCCCGTATTCTCGATCCGCTTGTCATTGGTCAAGATCATTATGACACGGCGATGAGAGTGAAAAAAGTGCTTCAGACTTACAAAGACCTTCAAGATATTATCAATATTCTTGGTATGGACGAATTATCCGATAATGATAAAACAACGGTGTATCGTGCGCGCAAAGTACAACGTTTCTTCTCTCAGCCATTCCATGTGGCGGAGCAATTCACCGGCTTCCAAGGTAAATATGTGAAAATCGAAGATACCATTACCGGCTTTAAAGCTATTCTTGATGGTGAAGTAGATGAAATACCGGAAGGTATGTTCAGCTATAAAGGCACACTTGATGAAGTCAAAGATGCATACATGAAGTCTAAATAATTGATTACACAAGGGTATAAACCATTATGAGCGATAAAGTATTGACCGTCGAAATAGTAACACCGCAACGCACTGTATATTCGGGCAATGCTGCCGGAGTGACCGTGCCGGGCACAAAAGGCGGGTTTCAAGTGCTCTATAATCACGCACCTATTGTGTCTTCACTCGGTATCGGTATCATCAAGATTAATGATGGTATGGCTGATACTTTGTATGCCACGGATGGTGGTTTTGTTGAAGTATTGCACAATAAAGTTTCTGTTCTGGTCGAAACAGCAGAAAGAGCCGATGAAATTGATATAGCTGCAATTAAACAACAGCGTGAACAGTTAGCAGCACGTTTAGAAAATACGACTGCATTTCATGAACGTGATGCGATTAAACATGATATGGATCGCTTGAATAATAGATT
>JAYRWZ010000044.1:0-8903 GCA_041917875.1 Chloroflexota bacterium
GGCATTTTCTCGGCAAGGAGTGATAAGGATTCATCACCGATTGCTGCGATGGAAGCACGCAGAAGAGGTATTTTTTGTAAGCCGCGTTTTAAGGCAATAATATCACGCGGGGTGCAACGATGAGCACAGATTTTTGCAATTAATCGTTCTATATCTCCGGTTTCGTTCAGATCATGGCGAATATCCGCTAAAATATTTCTTTGATTTTTTAGGGCTTTTACCGCTGCCAAACGACGTTGAATAACAGTAAGTTTGCGCAATGGTCTTGTAAGCCACTGCTTAAATAAACGTCCTCCCATCGGAGATTGTGTTTTATCTAAATGGGCAATGAGTGTTGCATCGGTATTATCATGCAAAGAAAATGTTAATTCCAGATTACGGCGTGTGGCATAATCAAGCACCATATATTCCGTAGGGTCATAATAACGGACTTTTGTTATTTGTGAAGCCGATGTTTTTTGTGTCTCAAGAATATAATGGAGCACTGCACCCGCCGCAATTTGTCCACCTGTCATTTCTTCAATGCCGAATCCTTTTAATGAAGGAGTTTTAAAATGGCGCAATAAAGTTTCGCGGGCAAAACTTGCTTCAAATAACCAATCTTCCAATCGTGTTAATGATGGCGGATGTTCCATTGGTTTTATGCATTGCTGTATATCAGCATATTGTCCTTTGGCAATAATGAGTTCCGCCGCCATTACGGTTTCAAGAGTTGCACGCAGATCAGCCAAAAGTACTTCCATCGTAAAAAATTCCCCTGTGGAAATATCGGCGCAACTCAGCCCCACTTTTGCAGTGCCGCGTTCAATAAAAATAAAGGCGGCAGCCACATAATTATTGCGTTTTACTTCGAGTAATTTATCATACATTGCCACGCCGGGAGTAACAACTTCCACCACATCACGGCGCACAATACCGCGGGCTTGTTTGGGGTCTTCCAATTGTTCACATACTGCCACTCTGTACCCTGCACGCACTAATTTAGGCAAATAGGCATCAAGTTGATGATGGGGAAATCCGGCAAGCGGCACCTCGCCTGCTTCACCATTATTGCGTTTTGTTAAAGTAATACCGCACACACGAGCCGTGATGACAGCATCTTCCTCAAATGTTTCGAAAAAATCGCCCATACGAAAAAATAATATTGCGTCGGCATGTTTTTTCTTTATTTGATGGTATTGCCGCATAAGCGGTGTTTCTTTATGAGCCATAGTATTACATTATTCGGAAATTATCAAACAATTAATCAAAATAGGTAAAAATATTTTTAAGGGTTATATCATGAGATATTGCAATATAGTATTCAATTATATTTTATCCGCTTTGACATTGCATCAATTAATACTGTACCGTTGCCAGAACAGACCGAAACAATTTAAGTATTGTTTCCTCGGAGGGCAAAGGATTATCGTTAATATTGAGCGGCACGAGGGCAATTTCATAATAATTGCCGAATGAAGACATAAAAACAGCGCAGCGGTTGCGCGAACTCCTTGTTGCATTGGTAAAATCGAAAGTGCCGAATTCTCGTGAGCCGATGGTTATGAGTCCGTATTTACCTGTTTGTTTTGCTGCCCCTGCCGTTTTTTGTTGATGATAACTCATCGCCGCTCTTGCCAGCGCATATACTCCCTGCTTTGCTATCACCGAATCGGTTTGAGGTAATTTTTTCAAGCGACGGAACACAAGAGCAATATTCATATCTTTATTGGCAGCAATGGCAAACACATCGCTTGACATCATGCCCTCGGCATTGATAAAATCCCAGCCCACAGGTAAAAAGGCAAGCATGTCACCGTCGCGGGAATGTACCATTTCTTCGGAAATCGGAATTTCCGGTTGGGGACTTACCACAACGGGCGTAGGAGGCGGTTCTTCATCATCAATACGCACAAATAAACATCCCGACAGCCCTATACTGCTCACAATAAGCACTATAATGCCGTAATAAAAAAATGATGTTCTGCAATGCAGTGACAATGAATTCATGGGTCTGTCATCATAATAAAACAATCATAAAAAACGCCGCCCGACTTTGTTATCGGGCGGCTTTATACCATAGAATCTATAATCTTACAATCGCTCCGGCATGGGCGGTAATGGCATGGAGCCGGGTATGCCCATCAACGGAAAATCCTTGCGAAGCGGATAGATCGGTTCATTCGTTTCCGGGTCTGCAAAATCTTCCGGCATATAAAACCGACGTAAATCAGGATGACCGTCAAAATGAATACCGTACATATCATACGTTTCGCGTTCAAACCAATTTGCTCCTTCCCACAACGAGCATACCGACGCGACATGAGGATTGCGCTCCGGCAATGCCACTTTCACACGCACTCTGCCCCCTAATGGTAGAGACTGAAGGAAATACACGACTTCATAACGATCTTTTTTGCGATACCAATCAATGGCTGTAATATCCACAAGAAATGTGAATTGTGTGGAAGGATTTGTTTTTAATTCCTCCATAACTTCGAGTATATGATCCGAAGAGATCATGATACTGAGCTGACCATGATGTTCAATTGTTTGTACTTCACCGCATATCGGGTGCAATACATTGAGAATGGTGTCTTTAGTAACTGCCATAGTGTGTAATAAAAAGGTAAAACATACCGTTTGTCTATAATACTATCTTTGAAACTTACTTTGGATTATGCGGACATCTTTCCACCGATTTTCATGATTTGTGCCATAATGATAATCACAATTTCATTAAAAATACCGTTATCCCCTCATAATAAGCAATACCCTTAAACAATTTCTTGATGTTTCTTTACTGTATCCTTCGAAGGTATTGTTCTGAATACTATATCCCACAAAGGATTGGAAACCCCGTATCCGCTATGCGAATCTTGAAAATGATGACGCATGTGATAAATCTTCAAATATCGCCCCACTTTACCGGTCATGGCAAAATGATGGGTCGCATAGTGAATCATGTCATACGACAGATACCCCAAAGCGAAACCCGCAAATAAGCCAAAATGACTGATTGGCAACACTAACCCGAATAATGTATAGAACACTATCCCTATAGGTATGCTGATAGCCAAAGGCATCACCAAACGTGTGGCATCGCGAGGATAATCATGATGAACGCCATGCATCAAAAAATGAAGACGTTTGCCCCATGAAGAACTTGGCTCATAATGGAAAACCCACCGATGCAATGAATACTCTGTCAATGTCCATAGCACTACTCCACTGACTATTTGCAAGAGAACCGCACCCACACTACAAGCCATAAAAGCATTGTAGAGCACCACGCCTATCACAGGCAACCAGAACACAACCGGTGTCGCCGGATGGATATGTGAAAACCATTCGATGAAATCGCTTTCAAACATCCGTGGAGAAATTTTCGGATCATATTTCATACGTCAATAACGTTAATCTGACAACGAAAAGGTATGATGTAACGGATAAACCAATGCGAAATTACAAGGAACTCGCCAAGTGAACAACAATAAAGCCATATCGTATTTTTGTAATCATTCCATGAACTATGAAGTCTATAAGCCGATGAACTCTTTTTGTATTGAAGAATCTGCGACCCTCGATAATGAGACATGCATACAAACCTTAGCTCAACTCTCCGATCAAATATTCAAGGTGACTACCGGTAAAACAAGAATTCGTAAACGTTTAGAGCGAAAGAACTCTTTGCTTATCCTGATTGCTTACACAATGGACGGCCACATTCCCATCGGTTTCAAAATCGGCTATGAAGATACCGAAACCCTCTATTACAGTTGGCTTGGCGGTGTTTTGCCGGAGTATCGCGGTCGCGGCATCGCATCGGCTTTGATGCAAAGACAACACACACGCATCGCCGAAATGGGATATCATAAAGTAGAAACTCGAACGCGCAATCGCTACAAATCAATGTTGATACTGAACATAAAGCATGGATTCAATATCATAGGCACACAATTCAGCAAAAATGATGTAAAAATTGTGCTCCAAAAAACTATATACCCGCAAAAAAGTAAAACCGACAATAAGGAACAAGACTAAATAATACACTATTTTCGCATATTGTTCAGGCATCAAGTTACACCTGATACTCAAATATTGTGGCTCCCGTCTTTCTCAAAACATGACAATTTTCACCGTATGACTATATTTTCCGCTTCCGATATTTCTAAATCCATCCATGACAAAATGCTCTTCGAAAATGTGTTTTTCGGTATGGATGACTCTGATCGTGTTGGCATAATCGGGCGCAATGGTGCCGGAAAAACAACATTCCTTAGGGTGATTGCCGGTATAGACACTCCCGACACAGGTATCGTTGCCTTCAATAAAGAAGCACGGTTCGAATATCTTGAGCAATTACCCCGTTTTGACCGACATACCGTCGTCTTGGAGGCGGCTATGAGCGGCAAGCCCGATATTGCACACGCTCTGATGCGCCATGAAGATTTGTGTCAAAAATCCAAACTTACCACCGAAGAAGAACAAGAACTCCATAAGCTCCATCAACTCATTGATGAAAAAAACGGGTGGGCACTTGACAGCCAAGCAAAATCTATTCTTTCGCGTTTGGGCATGGAATTATTTGATGCCGATGTGATGAATTTATCCGGCGGACAAAGGAAAAGAGTTGCTCTGGCAAGGGCATTACTTTCCGACCCCGATTTACTTATTCTTGATGAGCCGACCAACCATCTTGACGCCGGCTCTGTGCAATGGCTGCAAGATTATTTGCAACAATCACAAAAAGGATTATTGCTTGTTACCCATGACCGTTATTTTCTTGATGCCGTCACCAATAAAATTATTGAATTAGATCGCAATACTTTATACAGTTACCCGGGTAATTTTGAAAAATACCTTGAGCGCAAAGAAGCCATGATTACAGCAGAAGAAGCGGCAGCCGACCATTTACGCAATAAATTACGTCAAGAATTGGCATGGTTGCAAAAAGGAGCTAAGGCACGAAGAACAAAACAACAAAGCCGTATTGACTGGATTGCAAAAATGCAAGCAGAACCCGCTCCTACGGAAGAAAAAAATATTAAAATTGAACTTGGTAATGTATTTCTCGGCGGCAGAATTATTGATGCTTACAATATTTCAAAACATATCAACAATACCGTTCTTTTCCATGATTTCACGTATAGTGCCGCACCGGGTGATAAAATAGGTATCATTGGACCAAACGGTACAGGGAAATCCACATTGCTCAACACATTGGCGGGATTAGTACAACCGGACAGCGGAAGCGTGAAATTAGGTGAGACTGTCAAAATAGGTTATTTCCGTCAGGAAATTACTGATTTAGCACCGCGCCAGACCGTTATTGGTGCTCTCAGAGAAATTGCAGAATATATTGATGTCGGTGTGGGGCGAGAGCGTTTTATTACAGCCAAAGAGCTATTAGATAAGTTTTTATTTCCCCCGCGGCAACATCATTCGCTTATCGAAACATTATCGGGTGGTGAAAAGCGCCGATTAGGTTTATTGCGAATATTGATGAATAATCCCAATGTGCTCTTATTGGACGAACCAACCAATGACTTTGATATTGCCACGCTCTCTGCATTGGAAGAACACTTATCACACTTTAAGGGGGTATTGCTTATTGTGTCGCATGATCGTTCTTTTCTTGATAAAACCGTAGATTTTATTTATGCATTTGAAGAAAATGGTCATATCAAACAATATCCCGGCAATTACAGCTCATATTTAGAAAAAATAGAACAAAAAAAAGAACAAGACCGCAATAGCAAAGTACAAACTATCAACAAAGAAGAACAACCCAAAAGAGAAAAAACAAAAAAAAGCGGACTTTCCTTTAAAGAACAGAAAGAATACGAAGAAGCAGAAAAAATGATCGAAAAACTTGAAAAAGAAAAACAAATCACTGTTCAAACACTAGAATCAATGGACGGATCTGATTACAAAGCAATAACAGAATTAAGCCAAACCTTAGCCACAATCGAAGAACAATTGGATACAATTACCTTGCGCTGGCTAGAACTGGAAGAGAAGAAATAAAACGGAAATAATTTTGTTCGTTTTAACAGATAGTGTATTTTTGCGCTGAACTGCTTGCAGCATCCACTACCAAGGCAAAGTCATGGCAGATATTACTAAAAAAACCACGTTCTTATCAAGAGAAGAACAAACGATCATTGAAGAACTGATTTCACGTATTGGTGCTACAAAAGAAGTAGCAAGCATCCTTGAAGAGGTTCACACCTTACAAAAAAGTCACACCGAAAAAACTTCCGCTGTTTTTATGGCGGAACTTTATGGCATTGAAGCTTTATGTTATCGCTATACTCACAGCCATAATGAAGCCGACCAATGTTTTGTTAGATGCCTTGAACTCTTTACTGCCCACGGGATATATCATCAAAGGTTTTTCAAATATTATCATTACCTTGTTTGTACAAATTTGGATAAACCTGACCGTATGCGAGCAAAAGAATATGTTCTTCAAGGACTTAATATTGCTTATGACTCACAGAATAGTGACGGCATTGCTATTATGGAAAATACCATTGCAATATTTTTTAGAATCAATTCCCAGCCCGAAGAATCAATTACACACTTAGAGAAAGCATTGCATTATGGCAAATCTGAACAGACAAGGGTGACAACATATTTAGAACTCGGCAGCATGCATAAAATGCTCAAAAAGTTTGACGAAGCAATCAACTATTACTCAATCGCTGAAAATCTAATATTGTCATTACCCGCGCTGCATTATTTACGCCCTTATGTTTATATGCAATTATCGGGCATAGAAGAGCATTTGAATCATTATGATCAATGTTTGCATTACATCGAAAAAGGATTGCAATGTGCTAAAAGTACTGATTATTATATAAATCCATCTGAAATCTTTTCAATGTTATGTATTAAGTTTCGAGCTACTATCAAATCTGATAATTTACAAGAATGTGGCAAAATACTTGATGAGTGTATAGAACTCTATAACCAAACGGAGAATCTCTCTATTTCATCGTCAATTGTGATACATGAGATGCAATCCTTATTGCATGAAAAGATGGGCAATTACAAACAAGCTCTGGATTTCTATAAGCAGTATTCTACATTACAACTCAAAGATGAACATGCCGCAGCACAAAAAGGAACAAATGCGTTAAAGACTGAGTTGATAATACGAGAACAAAAAAAGGAAAAGGAAATTTTAGAAAGAGAACTCCTCCTCAAAAACAGTCAATTAAAAGACATCGTTGGTGTTATCGCTAAAAAAAATGAAGAAATTGCCCAAGTCCTCTCTCTTGTTCAAAGCATTGATGCTCAACAAAGTACACAAGCCGGATTACACAAGAAGGTTGCACATATAGGGCAAAAATTACATAAAGCACTCAATTCCCAAGAGTCATGGAATGTTTTTGATATGCAGTTTTCTTCATTGCATCCCGACTTCACCAAAAAGCTTCTTGAGTTGTGTCCGCAATTATCAAAAACGGAGTTGCGCCTGTGCTGTCTTTTACGTGCTGATCTCAGTACTAAGAGTATTGCCTCTCTAATGCACCTTGAAAATGAAACTATTGACCAATATCGGCATCGCCTGCGCAGAAAATTAAAACTTCCCCCTCGTACCGATCTTAATGTTTTCATGCAATCACTGTAAAAAAATTGCGGAAATTAAGATTTTGTCGAGATTCACACTTCATCAAATATTGTAATTTCGCATCCACATTTGAACTCAATCACAAAGGAGTGTAGTATGCGTACAGTAGTATTACTTATCATTGCCGGAACTTTATTTTCCTGCGCACAGATACAACAGCTTGCAGATAACTATCACAAAGAAGTGCAAAAGCAGAAAGCTGATCGTGAAAAAAAAGAAAAAGAACAACAACAATCACCGCAAACAGTGATAGTCACACAACGCTCGGGTTCTTCGTCTTCATGCACACAATCCACCTCAAGTACACAATCGTCCACATCATGCACGCAAAGCTCACCCACGCAGAACACAACATTTCGTAAAGCATCGTATTCTACAACGGCATTGTCGGAACAAGATATTCAACAATACCTTGATTTTCACAATAAAGTGCGTAAAGAAGTTGGCGTTCCTCCAGTGCAATGGTCAACAGAAATTGCGGCATATTCCCAAGAATGGGCAGAGTATTTAGCTCACAATAATCGTTTTGAACATCGTTCCGATAATCGGTATGGAGAAAATATAGCCATGCACTATGATAATGCACTTGTCAATGGTGCAAAACTCTGGTATCAAGAAAAAAAATATTACAAAGGGGCAGTGCTCAACTCTTCCAATTGGTCAAAAGCGGGACATTATACGCAAATGGTATGGCGAGCAACACAATACATCGGAGCAGGAAAAGCGACCAATGCCAAAGGACAAGTTATTATCGTTGGCAATTATGATCCGGCAGGGAACATGATGGGACAAAAAGCATATTAATTTTTCAACTTATTTTTATCTATTATGAAACAATTTTTTATTTTTTGGGTATGCATAGCAACACTTTTTGGTTGTTCGGATGATAATAATCCGACAAATACAGGCACTCCCAATGATCCGGGCACAAGCTACCAGGCAAGTAATGAAGCTGTCATTGCAGAATTAAATTATGCACGGACTCAACCGGCAGAGTATGCCAATCATTTAGAAAAAATGAAACAATACTTTAAGGGTAACAGATATGAGTTACCCGGCGAAATTCCTCTTCTTACCAATGAAGGCGTAGCAGCAGTGCAAGAAGCCATTGATTACCTACGACAGGCAAGCCCAAGAAAACCTTTGACACTTTCTGTCGGATTAACAAAAGCAGCGGAAGATCATCGCAAAGATTGCGGTCCGAAAGGTATCACATCCCACACAGGCAGTGATGGTTCTTCAATGGAAGACCGCATAAATCGCTATGGAACATGGGATATTA
>JAYRWZ010000045.1:0-3290 GCA_041917875.1 Chloroflexota bacterium
ACAAGCCGGTGGTTTTACGGCTGAAGCATATTTGCCTTTGGGATATGTGTTGCAACAAGAAGCTGAGCCCTTCGATTCAAAAAAAATAGAAGGAAGAAATGTTTTACGCGGCTCTGATTTACAAACCGAAGATACTGCGCGCTTTCTCATGCACAATGAAAGAAAATTGCCAATCGCCTCATGTGATTTGTCTCTTTGTTTCGATAAAAACAATCCGTCGGATAAAGACAATATAGCCCTTAACAGCGGCGACATTATTGTTATTCCCAAAAATCCCAAAAAAATATTTGTCTATGGGCAAGTATTGCAACCCGGATACATTGCATTTGAACCCGGAAAAAATGCTGAATGGTATCTTAAATCAGCTGGAGGTCTCTCAGCCGGTGCAATGAAATCTATGATACGCATTATCAAAGGGAAAACCAAAGTATGGATTGAACCGGAAAACACTACCGTGCTTGAAGCAGGGGACGCAATATATGTACCGCCACCGCCACTCAATCCGGCCGGTTATGAAGTGCAATATTATGCAACCGTTGCAAATTTTGCTGCAACTGCACTCATTTTGGTAACAACAGTCTTAGCACTATTTAGAAACTAATATGATGAATAATAAACTATTTTTTCATCAAAGATTGATAACACTCAGTTGTCTGTTGGTAGTTATATTCCCACTCGTCTTGATAGCTCAAGTGGAACATATACCAATTGTCCATCCCGTTTATACTTATTTATTGCGCGCTGAAACCAAGGGATTATTGCCGCATTTTTCTTTATCGAGCTTGCCGCTGCAAAGAAAAGAAATACGTAAAGCTCTTAACTTGATTGAACAAAACAAAAAGGAATTGTCAGATAATGAAAAAGCTGTATTACTACGTTTTCAAACAGAATTTGATCTTGAAAATCGTCAGAATGCAGTGCTTGTTCACAGCGATACCGATTCCACTAATCTGTTATTTTCTTCATTGATAAGTGACAGAGAAAAGTTAGTCTATATGTATAAAGATTCAACAGCCACCGTACAAGTTTACCCGTTGGCAATGACAGGCATATTTATGGACAAACGGTATGAAGAAAATCTGCAAAATGTTACCTATGCTCAAGGCGGTGCAAGAATTATGGGAACATTATCCGATGCTCTTGGTTTTTTTCTGCAAGTTACGAATGGGACTGTTGTCAGCGGAGAAAGAGAGGTCGCATTACGTGATCCGCGATTAAAACAGAACATTAAATTTGCTACGTTTAACTCGGATTTTGATTTTACGGAATCGCATCTGCGTTTTGACCACAAATGGTTTTATGCCTACATCGGAAGAGAAAATCGCAGCATCGGTGCGGGCTATGTTAATAGAATATTCTTATCGGATGCGGCACCGCCGTCAGATGCAATCATGCTCGGAGCAAAGTTTAAGACTGTAGAATACCGTTTCATGCACGCTTCCCTTTTATCGGTACCGGAAGACAGTAATGGAAGACTATTGCTCAGCAAAAATGATATTTATCCGGCAGGACCTTTTCTCAATCTTCGTCCCAAATATTTTGCAACACATCGAATATCTTGGCGACCAAGTTGGGGTGAAATTTCGCTTTGGGATGGAATAATTTATTCCCGTCCTATGGATATTGGATACCTCAATCCATTCTCATTTTACAAATCTGTTGAGCATTCACTTCGTGACAGAGATAACTCAATGATGGGATTTGATGTAACCGTTAGGCCATTTTCAGATATTCAGTTCAAGGGGTCTTTCTTACTTGATGATATTATCTTTAAAGAATTAGGTTCGGATTTTTGGAGTAATAAAACCACTTTCAATATCGGCGGGGCTTATGCCACACCATATAATTGTGATGTGCAGGTTGAATATGTAAGAGTTTTCCCTTTTACTTTTTCTCATTTTAATCCGCAGAATTCCGCAACAAATGATGCAATACTAATGATGGGAAGTTTACCGCCGAACAGCGACGAAATTTCAACAAAGCTTTTGTGGTGGTGGGGCAATAGATATCCGCTTCAAATTACGGCGGCATATATACGACATGGTGAAAATATTGTTGATGCTGACAATAATGTGATTGTGAATGCGGGTGGAGATGTCTTTCTGAGTAATACGGGATCGCAAAATGCTCCATTTTTAAATGGAAATTTGCGTAGCACATTTTTGCTGCAATTAGATGCCGGATGGGAAATTATACGGGGATTTAACATACAAAGTATGGCAAGATTGCAAAACATTAACGGGCAACCATCAATAACGGCGCGAATTTTATTCAGAATGGATGACTTTTAACAATGACGGCCAACGCTGAATATATATCAGGTTTAATTTCTGTCATTGTTCCCAATTACAATAGAGAGGAATATCTCAAAACGACAATTCAAAGCGTCATGAGACAAACCTATAAAAATTGGGAATTACTCTTTATTGACGATTGCTCAACTGACAATTCAATTGCCGTGGTTGAGGAGTTACAGAAACAAGACAGTAGAATTACTATTATTAAAACACCACATAATTTTGGCGGACCCGCAGGACCTCGTAATATTGGTCTGGAAAATGCCAAAGGTGAATATGTATATTTTTTAGACTCAGACGATGTATTGCATCAAGCCGCTTTTGAAATAGAAATCTATGTAGCTCAGAAATATAATGTCGGCTTTGTGTCATCACGATGCCGTAATTTTATGTGGGATGCTCTTATTGATGTTACACTAGAACATAAAGTTTCTAAAGACTCTCTAAAATTTGATGTTTTCAATCATCAAAAATTGATTCGGAAAAATGTGTTACGAACCTCAACAGTTCTCATAAAGAGGGATTTAGTTCAAGATATTCGTTTTAGGGAGGAAAAAAGGTACCATGCCATCGAAGATTTTGAGTTTTGGCTTCAAGTCCATAAAAAAATTCCACATAGTATAAAATTGCGGAGTGTGCTGGGATATTACCGACTACATAACGGTTCTATTTCTCGAGAAAAAATCAAGATGTTCAAAAAGAATATTATGCTCTACAATGAATATACAATTAATGGAAAAAACCTTGGATTTCTACGATACATATATTTATTGACATATATCTTTATATCAATTAAAAATGCAATAGGTACATATTTGCATTTCAATAGTTCCAAAGAGCCGTTTTATGCTTTATTACAAGAGCATACAACGAAAACACAAGCACAGGATCATATTGAACAGACGATAAAAATGCCGAAGACTCAACATCGAACATGGATTTTTACTATGTTCAGTAAGAGGAACACGCCTGTTTTATTCCAACTTGCAGGTG
>JAYRWZ010000046.1:0-1666 GCA_041917875.1 Chloroflexota bacterium
GAAGACCAGAATTATTGGAAGATTGGCAATATTGATAAAGTTATTCTGAAATGCTATTCCCGCCGCAACTGCCATACCCATCCATACTATTGCTTGAAATACTCCCAATGCCCCTAATCCGGCTAATTTACCAAACATTAATTCTGTAGGAGAACATGAAGACAAGAGTATTTCCATAATTCTGTTATTCTTTTCTTCTAACAGTGATCTGACCAATAATTGCGCCGATGTGATTACTAAAATCATGATGATAATGATTGGAATATATGCCAATGCAAATTGTTGGATCCATGTTGTTTCTTTATCTTCTCCATCTGAAGTTACTTTTACTAATCTTTGATCAATCGGTGTACTTATCAAAGCAGAAACCGTTGAATCTATACCTCGCTTTGATAATTCTATAGATACAATTGATTGCTCTAATGTTCGAAAAAATCGTTCTGTTTCGCGATTATTCGATGCATTTAGTCCATAATACTCTGATTTCTTTTCAGTAACAATATTTTGAGGTATAATAAACAAGCCGGTTAATTTTTCATCAAGAATATCATTTCGCACTTCTGATAACGCTTTTTCCGGGGAAATATCTGATGAGAGGACTGAAAATTTATACATCGGAGAACCATCATCGAATGAATATTTTTTTGCAAATTCCTTCTCTATGAACGGCATAAGTGATTTTGTTTTATCCAATACCGCAAATGTCTTTACGTTATTCGATTCTTTCATGCCGATAAGTGTGGGCAATACACCCATTGCAACCATGATGATAGGCGTTAGTATAAGAGAAACAAGAAATGATTTAGTGCGGGCTTTTTCAGTAAACTCCCAATAACCAACCGAATATATTTTTGAAATTTTCATTGCAAATCTCCTTTTTTTAATTCTTGTGCATTGCCTTGTATGACAGACATAAAAATGTGTAATAATGAGGGCTCTATTTTCGAAATTCGGGTTAATGTCATGACATCTGCAACTTGTTTCACAATCGTAGAAAAATCAACGGTGTTATCATATTCCAAAATAGCCGTTTGTCCATCTACGGATTTAAGGGTTGCATGCTCTATGCGTGATAAATACGATGCATCGCCCAAAAATCCGACTTCACATTCATTGCGATAAAAATCCTTGCGTATATCTTGCAATGTTCCGTACAACACTCTTTCTCCTTTATTGATAAGGAAAAATGAATCACAAAATGTTTCAGCTGATTCTAGTTGATGTGTACAAAAGATGATTGCTTTACCTTGTTGCTTCAACTCAGTTACTGCATCTTTAAAAAGTATTTGATTTATGGGATCAAGTCCTGAAAATGGTTCGTCCAAAATTATCAAAGACGGATTATGGATAACGGCAGCAATAAATTGGACTTTTTGCTGATTGCCTTTTGATAATTCTTCTACTTTTCTTTTTTCCATCCCGCCAAGATTAAAGCGTTCAAGCCAATAAGTAGTATTGTTTTTGATGGACTTTTCATCCATACCTTTGAGTGCGCCGAAATAAGCAAGAGTATGTCCGATAGTACTTTTTTTGTATAATCCGCGTTCTTCCGGCAAATATCCGATTGTATCTTTCGACAATTCTGTGCTATGCTTACCGTTTATGCGGATTGTACCTTGGTCAGGTGCAATGATATTTAGTATCATACGGATTGTGGTAGTTTTGC
>JAYRWZ010000047.1:0-1543 GCA_041917875.1 Chloroflexota bacterium
ATACCAATGCTTGACGGCAATGCTCTGGATGCGATTATTGCCAAACATCAACCGGATATTATTGTACCGGAAATTGAGGCAATACGCACGGAACGTTTATATGATTATGAACAACAAGGAATTCATGTTGTCCCAAGTGCAAAAGCGGCAAATTTTACGATGAATCGTCGTGCCATACGTGATTTGGCAGCACAAGAGCTTGGTGTAAGAACAGCACAATATGCCTATGCGTCCACGTATGAAGAATTTGAGCACAATGTTCACAAAATCGGTATTCCTTGTGTTGTCAAACCATTAATGTCTTCATCCGGTAAAGGGCAATCGGTCATTAAACATCATGATGATATTCCAAAATCCTGGGCTATTGCTGCCGAAAAAGGCAGAACCGGCGATAATGATGTTATTATTGAAGAGTTCATTGATTTTCACACAGAAATTACTTTATTAACGGTGACCCAAAAAAATGGCGAAACATTATTTTGTCCTCCGATAGGTCATCGCCAAGAACGCGGTGATTATCAAGAAAGTTGGCAACCCGTAGCCATGAGCGAAGAACATTTACGTGAAGCTCAAAATATTGCAAAAAAAGTGACGGCTGCATTATCGGGTGCCGGTCTATGGGGTGTTGAATTTTTTCTTTCTCATAATGGTGTCTATTTTTCGGAATTATCGCCGCGCCCGCATGATACCGGTATGGTGACATTAGCAGGGACACAAACATTATCGGAATTTGAATTACATATACGTGCAATTTTAGGATTGCCTATTCCCGTTTTAAAAGCAGAACGTGTCGGTGCAAGTGCCGTTATTTTAGCATCAGGCGAAAGCAATAACCCTCAATATGAAGGTATCGAAAATGGCTTAGCCCTTGAGAACACCGACATAAGAATTTTTAATAAACCTGTGGCTCGGCACTATCGTCGTATGGGCGTAGCTTTAGCGTATGGTAATTTAGAAGAATCCACAGACGACATTCTTGCAAAAGCAAAAGCTGTGGCAGACGCGGTGCGGGTCATCCTGTAAAGTACTATTTTAATTTGATACTCTGCTCCCTCACCGTTCATGAAATGGTGAGGGAATTTTTTTGTTCATCCTGAATAATCTGTTCATGGCAGAAATATTTTTTTGAAAAAAAGTTGGATTGCAATATCTTTTTTCGTAAGTTGGACTCAGTGATTGACGCCTGTTGCGTGGAAAGACCTTTCACCAACACTCTGTACAACCGCAAAATTTTACCACTTAATACAAAAGGTGAGCTATGGAACAGATTCATACTCATGAAAAACCACAACTTCTGTACAGTAATGCCGCACATACCAAGCAGCGGCAGGCACTTCTTTTGTTAAGACAGCGACTTCGATAAGTAATTTATTTTTAATGAATTACGTGATTTACGTTTCGTAAGTCACGGCAATGACTATTCACAACAGGACATAAAAAATCCCCTCCCAACATCGAACTATGGCTCAAAGTCTCGCCAACCCAACGCCATAAGACAATGTATTTCTGAAAGGGGTATTATTCACAATCAATACGGAGTACG
>JAYRWZ010000048.1:0-1985 GCA_041917875.1 Chloroflexota bacterium
AAGCAGGATTATAGGAAGCCGAGGTATAATCATACGAATTGAGCGAAAACATCAGCGAAAATGTACCAATAGTTTTCGTAATGTAATTGGCAGAAATGCGTGCTATAAGCTGATTCTCATTTTCCATCGTTTTTATTGAACCGATCCCCGCCATAACAGAAGCATCAAGCACGTTTTCGATAAAAGTGTAACCGACTGTTTCAGTAAAGTTTAACACCGAAACATTCAATTGATTATTTTTCACATCGGTACTCATAAACGATGTAGTAAAATTCAAAGAATTTTTTAATGTAAGTGTGTGGGTTAATACTGCAGAAATGGCGACGGAATTAGTTAAACGTTGCGTTATGACATTATTGTCATTGACATCTTGCACAGAGAAAACGGCATTTATCAGATGATAGCTATCCCATACTTCGAACATTACTCTTGGTGAAATCACTATATTTTGCACAACATTTTGTAATCGTAATGTATCATTGTCATGGCGTGAGTTTATGCCATAGTTAGAATACGAAGCATCCATCCCCCACCATTGTTCATAATTCCAAGAAATATTTCCCATTCCGATAAATCTTTGTGTAGCAGATTGCCTGTTATTGCGCAAATTATTGGTTCTTATGCCAATGCTGCCTCGAACAGACACTGTTTTTTCAAATAATTGTAATGCAGGTGTTACGGTAATATCAAAAACGTCATTCGGTAATTGCATAAATCCTTGAGTAACAAAACCGGGTCCTACCCACTGCGCATCAGTTTTTATACTCCAAAAAGAAACAGGATTGTATTGCACGGATACTTTTGCCGCACCATCAATAAAGCCACTGACTGTCGGCGTAAAAATATTAAAAGGAATACTCGCTTTATTATCTAATAAGGGTGCTGTCCTGTTAGAATTGGTTGCACTTATGGCAGCTTCACCTTTTATTGTTAATCCTTTTACAATTGAAAATCCTGTATTTACCGAAGTTACAAGATTATCCATCGGCGAAATGTGAGTTAAGCCGGAACCGGAAGAAGTGTCATCCCAAGATTTCATAATATTCAGAAAAACATAATTGCCGTTCTTATGGTCATAACCAAGTTTAGCAGACATCATTAACCGTTTATATTCACCTGGGAAAGTAACCAATGTATCCCGTTTTTGTTCTGTGCGTGCATCACGAATGATACCATAAGCAGCAGAAAGATGAATATTGCCCGGACGGAGATCAATTCCCCCGCCCAATACACGCAAATCGCCAAAAGTAAACTCGGAAATCGAATAGGAAAAATAACCGGCATGGAGAGTAAGCCAATCGGAAAGACGTGGACTGATTCCAAATTGATTAAAGGGCTGATTTGTGCCGAAATTACGGTTGGAATAATATAATTCAAACGGCACGCTCACCACAGATGCTATATCTGCTGTACCACGCAAAATTGCTCTGCCAACAAAAGGGGGTAATCGCGGTGTCCACAGTGTATCTTGTGAGGATGATGTGTATATTTCCGATGTAAGTATTGATTGAACCTTGACAGTAAAGAGTGATGAGGATGGGCTTTCTTGGGCATAGAGTGTCACAGAAACAGCAATAATTCCGCAACAAATCATGAGTATGTCAATACATCGTCTCTTCATAACCCATAGAACCTTCGCATAGCCGATTTTGTTCCATTTTTTACGCTTTTTGTTTAAGAACTTTCATCTGAACAGCCGAAAAGATCAATAACAGAGCAAAAACTATAAAAGCAAGTGCGGAGGCGTAGCCCATTGTATCAGCACGTTCAAAAGCATGTTCATAGACCATATAAACAAGTGTTGTGGTGGCATTGAGCGGACCACCCTTGGTCATCACATAAATTTCCACAAAAATCTGAAAAGATTTGATGGTGTTGATAACTATCACAAAAAGCATTGTCGGACGCAATAAAGGCAATGTAATGAAGCGAAAACGCTGCCAGGCATTCGCACCGGATAATAAAGCGGATTCATACAAATCAGC
>JAYRWZ010000049.1:0-8625 GCA_041917875.1 Chloroflexota bacterium
TAAAAGCAAACCCACCTCATGTACTCGACTGAAAAAATCGTCATTCTTAGTTTGCAGAATATCAAGACTGCTTTGGTTCCGTCGCACGAATCCTTAGTACCTTCGTTAATGCGTCTATAAATTCATCTACTTCCGATATGCCGATAATCAAAGGAGGCAATAATCTTACAACCGAACCGGCTGTCACATTGCATATCACTTTTTCTTGTAAAAGCGCATCAACTGTTTCCTGAGCATCATATGACATAACTATTCCGGCCATAAGACCTCTCCCGCGTATTTCAACAATATCAGCCGGGAAATTATTTGCAAGCTCAGTCAATCGTAATCGAAGATACTCACCAATTGTCGCAGCATTGTCTTGTGCCCACTCCTCTATTTCTTGCAATACGATAAGCCCCGCAGCACAAGAAACAGCATTTCCTCCAAATGTTGTGCCATGATTACCGCGAACCCATACATCTGCAACACGTTCATGAAAAAGAATTGCCCCCAAAGGTAATCCACCGCCTATGCCTTTCGCTAAAGTGACAATATCCGGTGTAAAATTATGATAATGCATATATGACATGAATGTACCCGTTCTACCAATGCCACCTTGTATTTCATCTGCAATTATGAGAAAATCAAACCTCTGCCGAAGTGCAATCAACTCATCAATGAACTCTTGTGATGCCATTGAGATACCCCCCTCGCCTTGCACACACTCCAGTGCAATTGCACAGGTGTTTTCATCAATGGCTGCTCGCAATGCGCTAACATCATTAAACGGCAATACGAATTTATTATCAAGAAAAGGGCCCATTCCTTCTTTATACAGCGGTTTATCCATCATGGATAATGAACCGTAGGTCCGACCATGAAAACCGCCACTAAAAGCATACATATTTTTTTTGCTGCGAGTACTTCCCCATTTTGCAGCTAACTTCAATGCACCCTCAAAACTCTCCGCACCGGAATTACTAAAATATACTTTTGAAAGATCTGAAAGTTCTATTAACTTTTCGGCGAGTGCTATTTGTGGTTCTTGATAAAAATAATTTGACAGATGCATATATCGCCGAATTTGATTTTCAATCGCATTCAATATTTTAGGATTAGCATGACCCAATGTATTAACAGCAATACCACTTAAGAAATCAAGATAGTTCTCGCCATTCGTAGCGTAAATGCGACATCCTTCAGCTCGCTCTACCATTATTGGTAAGCGTTTATAAATACCGTACATGACAGATTTTTCACGTTCAGAGAGATTAGATTCCATAGAAATTAACTTGAATATTTTGTAGAAATATATTTTGGACCATGATAAAAGTGAGTGTCGAGCTTATTACAATTTATTTTCTTGATTTGTAAGAATTTGAATCGCTTAAAACTCCCAAACTTATAATATAGGGAATGCGTACAGTTTTCTATTTTTAAAAATGATATTCATAAAAATGTTAAAAAAGCGTGATAAGTATGATACTTATGAGAAGATGACTGAGCTGCAAATAAAAAAGGCAGTACAAAACTGCCTAAAAACATTTTTATCTCAATATCTTACTCAATGTACATATATCAACATACAGCAGCGACCATTAAAGACGCGTTGGCATAATCAACATAAGTAAAGATTCGTCGTCGCGATTTGGTTTAAGTAACACGGCACGCGTTGGTGAAGAGAAAGTAAACAGACATTCATTACTGCTTTCAGAACCTGAATCAAGATGTTGCAAACCATCAAGAACATAGTGATAATTAAAACCAATATCAAATGATTGTCCCGAATAATCACATGGCAATTGTTCTTGAGCATTAGCACCCGAATCGTCATCAGCCCCTGCAATAATTACACCATCGGAGGCAACCGTCATTTTAATCTGATAGGATTTATTATTTGTAAAAATGGCAACGCGTTTAAGTGCGGCAATGAGTTCCTTGACATTAAGTGTCAGCTCTTTATCATTATCCTTTGGTATAACGTTTTCATAAGGCGGAAATCGTTCATCTATAACACGTGTCACTATGGTTGTATTTCCCATTACAAACTCTGCATGAGTTTTGGTAACAGAAACGATGACATCACTATCTGCTTTACGCAACAATTCAATGGATCGAGCCGGAATGATAACGTCTAAGTTTACAGGAAACTCTGTTTCGCCCGCATTCACAATAACACGCGACAGTCGGAAACTGTCAGTAGAAGCAGCCGTAACATGATCACCTCTAAATTGAAGTAATACCCCTGTCATAGCAGGTCTGTATTCTTCTTTCGAGACAGCAAAAACGGTCTTTTCCGCGATTCGTGAAATATTCGCCTGTGAGAACATAGCTCGTGTACCTTCAGGAAATTGCGGCATGGTTGGAAACTCATCAGCACTCATACCTTTCATATTATACTTACCAAAACTCGTTGTAAGTGTCACATCCAGATTTGCAGAGACTGCAATTTCGACGGTTCCTTCTTGCCCTAATGCCTTGACAATCTCACTCAGACGTCGAGCAGGTATCAATACTTCTCCTTCTGCGCCGATAAATGCAGATATTGAAGATGAGATGGTCAATTCTTGATCAGTTGTAAGCATTGTTAAAACACCATTTGCAGCATTACAATGGATATGTTCAAGAACCGGCAATGTAGATTTGGGCGGTAATGCCGGTATAACGCGTGCAATTACTTTTTGCAAGTCGCCAAGAGTTACGGAGAAGCGCATAGTATGAATCAGAATAAAGTTTTAGATAAAGAACAAAAATACGATAATTCGGTGTTTGTTTGAATAAATTTACAGAGAACTGAACAAGTCCGGTTATTTTGCCCAGATCATAAATTGAGTGCGACGATTTTTCTGACGACCTTCTTCGGTGCTGTTTGTCGAGACAGGTTGAGACATACCAAAACCACGCGCCCTTAGTCTTTTTGATTCAATCCCTTGATCCAAAAGTGCTTGCAGTACTGCTTTCGCACGATTTTCAGAAAGACGTTGATTGAAATCTTCAGCACCAATATTATCAGTATGTCCTTGAATTTCTATACGAAGTTTCGGAAAACGCTCCATATATTCTACAAGTTCTTCAATAGTTCGATTAGACTCAGGTCGCAAATTGGCTTGCGCAAAGTCGAAAAACACCTTTGCCGTGATTGCATCTCCTGTGTCAGCCAGTTTTCCAAATTGCGAGGCATCATACGTGCCGCGAGCAATAAGAGGCGATGTCCTTCTAGGCAAATCAAGTTTTATTGCGACATGATGCAACCCATAATACTCCGGCGGGCGATAAGAAATATAGTAATAGTTCCGTAAACTGCGGTAAATATCCAGAAAAACTTTGATTAACTCTTGTTTCGAATACGCTTTATAAGATTTTCCGCCGGTAGCTTCGGCTAATGCCGTTAATGTTTCATCTTTCGAGTATCCGAACCCTATGGTAAAAATCCGCACTTTATGTTTGATTGCTGAGTCAAGTACTTGCTTTACTCTAAATTTTGATGCATTATCATCCCCGTCTGTCAATAACACAAGCATTCTGGGTATTTCGGGCGGTTCCTGTTTCAATATATTGATTGATGACACGGTGGCATCGTACATTGCTGAATAGTAACCGAAACCTATATCTGCTGTGGAGAGGTACTTATTTACTATAACATCTTTGTCTTTCCACATAGGGACTTTGAGCGTAAACTCCCTGCTGAATGTTGCAATGCCAATTCTGTCCTGCGGTTGTTTTAGTGATACAAATAGTTCAGTACCTTTTTTTAGTGCATCAAGAACACCCTTCATCGAACCACTGTAATCAGTAGTGAGCATAATAGAATATGGTATTGAGTCTTTATCTCCAAATTCTCGTACGGTGTAGTTTGCAATATCTTCTTTACGCTTACCTATTTTTTCAGATACAGCAGAGAAGTATTTGAAATCGGGTGCATACGGCGGTGCAAGATGAGTAATAAAATTCCCTGTACTATCATAGATTCTGGCAAATATTCTGATTTCTTCAGGATAGGCATCCGTCTCAAACTTATATATGTCAAAAACAACTTTGTCTGTTTCAGCAGAATCAATGTGCTTTGTACCGGATAATAACAACTTTTGTCGTTCTGTGCCATCTTTCATTTGCTCTTGCAAATCAAAACCACTCGGCATCCTCTTACTACTGCTGCATGACATAATGCCAAGAACAAGTATCAATACCTTTATCACACGAAATGAGAATAACAGTAGTGGAACTTGATAATTATGTTGCATTTTAATCTTTCGATACTATGATATGGCACTGTGACGGAAAAACATCACTTTCATTTCAGCATAAAATGTTGAGTGCACTGTATGAATTTGGTACATTTGTACCACTGTGAAACAATCTTGACAGACCCACATTCTGTGAGTAAAGTCGGGAACAGTCACACAATGTCAGATATATATGCCATATTGGCATTTTCGAATGTGCAAAAAAAAACCTAATGAATAATCATTAGGTTTTAAACATTGATAAGAAAAACTATCGCCTACGCCGCAATGGTAGATTCATCATAGTTTTCATTGATTGTCAAGTACAGATCTTTTAACTTTTTACGTAAGTGTAACACTGCATAACGCTTACGAGCGAGTAGCGTATTGATATTGACACCGTTTTCTTCAGACATTTCACGGAATGAAACGCCTTCAAATTCATTCTTAACGAAAACCTCGCGCTGTTCGGCGGGTAATTCTGCCAAACCGGCTAAGACTGCTTCCCATATAGTCTTACGAGTAAGTTCAGTTTCCGGACTATTCGTTAAGTCACCGATAAAATTCTCAAACGAATCATATCCGTCCTCAACTTGTCCCGGTGTTTGCATATCAGAAAATGTCTCTGCTCTTTTTTTCCTGTAAGAGTCAATAATTCGATTTCTTACAGCAGTAAAGACCCACGATGCAATGTTTTCGATCGGCCTTTGAACTGATGTTGAAGCGGCAAGAACATTAGCAAAGACATCTTGCAAAATATCTTCAGCTTCTTCTTGAGTGCGCACACGTTGGCGAATAAATCCGAGAAACTTCTTGCGATCTGTGCGAAACAGATGTTCGATTTGCAATGCTAAATCCATAAAGACTCCTAACTTGTGATTACGTTAAGGTTTCCCCTCAAACGCTTTTTATCACTGCCGTAACCCCGACAAGGGATAATATTGGAATATGAAAAAAACAGGAAGCAGTAATACGATAAGCGTAATCCTTAATGTTTGTGATGTTGTTATTGCTGTTAGTGACACCTTGACTCGGTATTTGGTTTCAAATAGCCTCAATTTTTTTCTTCGTGCCACTATGACATATCGTTATTTATTTGTTTAGTTGAAGACACTATATAGAATTTTATGCCAACTTTTTGGTTCGTCCACTTGGTAACAAATTTTAACGTTCATAACCTATCTGCGTTGATTCCAATTGACCAACAGAATGATGTTTGTGTGCCTGCAAATCGTAATGTAAACTCCCGCAAGGATACTTTTCCATAATTTGTGTATCCACATTGTTTCTGTGTAGCTTCGTCAATCGGTAAGATCAACATAGACAAACGACACTAAGAGTAACCGCGTAAAGACTATTGACAACAATTTTGAATAGTTTTAGACTATATTCTACGAGAATCGTTCATTGACCATTGAAGAATCCATAATTTTGTGATACCATTTTTGGTGTTATCCAGTATTAACGAATCCTAATACTTACATACATGAATTCATACGCGCTTGGGCTTACCGGCTCATGGTTCTTACTCGGCATACTCTTAACTTTGGCACTTATAGCGGCTCTGTTCTTTTATAGACATACAATCCCACCCATTCTGCCAAGCAAAAAGAACACGCTGATTTTTCTACGAACTCTGGGACTTTGGCTAATTCTATTTGCAATGTTTGAACCAATTCTCACTCTCATGACTTCAAAGAATGAAGTACCAAAGGCGATTGTTTTGATTGACGATTCGCGATCTATGACGATAGAAAGTGGAAACGGAAAACGCAAAGATGAAGTACGCACATTCTTAGAGTCATTTTCTACTTTTCGTAATATCGAATATTTCTTTGCATCATTCGCCGAGAAGACTTTTATAACAACTTCACCGCAATCATTGCAATACAAAGGAGACGCAACAGATATATCTCAAGCTTTGCGATGGGCTAACGCACGTTCACGTGAAGAAAATATTCGTGCATTAGTCATGGTTACCGATGGAAACTTTACAACCGGTAACAACCCACTTTATGATGCGGAACAAATGGGGCTGCCACTTTATATCGTTGGAGTTGGCGACACAATAGAACCGAAAGACATTGCCGTCCAACCATTAGTTACCAATGAATACGGATATGTTGGTAAGTCAGTTCCTGTGGCAGTTTCCATCAAATCCATAGGTTATGATAAACTTGTTGATGTTATACTCTTCGATAATGACAAAGAAATAAACCGCCAAACGCTGCGCCTATCACAATCACAAAAAAATTATTCTTTGCAATTTAGTTATCAGCCGAAGGAAAAAGGTACGAGAAAACTAACTGTCTCTGTTCAATCTCAAGACAATGAGTTAACTTCTAAAAATAACACTTCATCTGAATATATATCCATCATAGATTTTAAAAGAAAAACCGTCATTTTTGCCGGTGCTCCAAGTGCCGATGTCTCATTTGTAAGAAGGATATTAGAGGAGGAACAAGGTTCGGATATCACACTTTTTATACAAAAGCAAGGTGCTCAATTTTATGATAAACAACCCGATGCCGCTTCTCTTGCAAATGCCGAGACAATAATTTTCATAGGGTTTCCTCATGCTACAACACCTCCACAGATACTCTCACTTATTGCAAAAGAACTCGAAAAAGGCAAGCCTTTACTCTTTATGGCAGGTTTAACGACCGATTACAGTCGGCTGAAATCAATTGAGCAATATCTTCCTTTTTCAGTATTATCCACACGCCAGCAGGAGTTTTTAGTTACCGCAGACATTAAGCCGTCTGCGACAGCATCAAGCATATTTCAAATTCCGGAAACGGATTACAAAACCGATATATGGAATCAGTTGCCTCCTGTTTACAAAACGGAAACATTCGTAAAAGCGAAACCGGATGCGCAAATTCTTGCTACTGCAATGATGAACGGAGTTCCTTTGAATGAACCTTTGATCCTTACAAAAAACACACAAAATTCAAAATCAATTGCAATTTTGGGCTATGGATTGTATCGTTGGAAAATGCTTGGCCAAGCTGCCGATATTTCAAAGGGTAAAACTGAAGTTATTGATTTATTGAATACATTTATCACAAATTCGATGCAATGGTTGACTATTGACAATGATAAAAAAAGAGTAACCGTACGAGCTATGAAACGACAGTTCTCAACAGGTGAACGCATCGAGTTCCTAGGTCAAGTTTATGACCCCGCACTCTCACCTATGGACAAAGCTTACGTAGAAGCAACTATTAAAATTTCCAACGGGATAAAAAAGGTTATTTTACAGTCCGTAGGTAATGGACAATACTCTGCAACAACAGAGCCATTGCCTGTTGGAGATTATAGTTTTACAGGTTCTGCTTATGTTTCTAATGAACTTTATGGGTCAGATGAAGGTCGGTTTTCAGTCGGAGAGAACCCTGCCGAGTATCATTCGCTGACAATGAACAAGCAACTTTTGACTGATTTAGCAAAGAGATCAGGTGGTAAATTTTATCTTTCCGGTGAAACGGATGCTATCGAAGCCGATATAAAAAAACATCCGCAATTTATGACGAATACTGTTCAGCATTCCGATGAAATTCCAATTTGGAATGCACTCATTTTATTGGGGATGGCTTTACTTAGTTTTTCAATGGAATGGTTTATCAGAACACGTTCCCGATTAGTATAAACAAACATATAATTTTTTTAAACTTTGAAAGTGAAACTATGGCGACACACAAACAAATTATCATTATCGGGTCAGGTCCGGCAGGATTTACAGCTGCATTATACGCATCACGTGCACATTTGCAAGTGGCAGTTTTTGAAGGAACTCAACCCGGCGGACAATTGACCATCACAACGGAAGTAGAAAACTACCCCGGATTTGAACATGGAATTATGGGTCCCGAACTGATGGAGGTATTCCGCAAACAAAGTCATCGTTTTGGAGCAGAATCGGTATATGAAACAATTATTGAGGTAAATGCTGCCGAAAGACCTTTTAGAGTAAACACTGATCGTGGTAATGAATACACGGCAGATGCTCTGATAGTAGCAACAGGGGCAAGCGCAAAATTATTAGGCACAAAAGGTGAGAGCACATACATGGGTTATGGTGTGTCGGCATGTGCCACTTGTGATGGATTTTTCTTCAGAAATCAACATGTATATGTTGTCGGAGGCGGAGACACTGCCATGGAAGAAGCGAATTACTTAACTCGTTTTGCAAGTAAAGTTACCTTAGTGCATCGTCGCGACGAGTTCCGCGCATCTAAAATTATGCTTGAAAGAGCTCAAAACAATCCCAAAGTTGAGTTTTTGACCAATACAGTAATTGAAGAATTTCTGGGCGAAGAGTTGCCGAATGGTTTGCGCAAATTGACCTCCCTCCGCTTACACAATACCATCACATCGGAATATACTGTTGTGCCAGCCGATGGTTGTTTTATTGCTA
>JAYRWZ010000050.1:0-16854 GCA_041917875.1 Chloroflexota bacterium
TTATCTGAGACAAAAGTGAACGGAAAGAAAACAAGTTGTCAATCTATTTTAGAGTTAACATCAACAAAATTGAAAGGAGCAATAAGTTCAAAATCTTCCTCAACTGAAGTTGAAAATTTCTTTTCTGAGAACAACTTCAATACCACTCAAAAAAACTTAGTAACATCTTTGTTTGCTGAGACAAAAAGCAATAAATTTACGGTTACCATAAAACAAGTAAGATGATTAAAAGTCCGTTACGATATCCGGGAGGCAAAAGCAGAGCCGTAGATTTAATTTCTACACTTGTGCCCAATTTTGACGAGTTTCGTGAGCCATTTTTGGGAGGCGGTTCTGTTTTCATGTATCTCAAGCAAAAATTTCCAGACAAAAAATTTTGGGTAAACGATTTACATTATTCCCTTTTCAAGTTTTGGGAGATGTGTCAGCATGATGTTAGTGCTGTAATTGAGAAAGTTTATGAGTGGCGAAATCAATTCAAAAAAGGAAAAGACTTACACAAATTTCTCACAGACAACATTCCTAAATTTAATGATCTTGAAACGGCAGCGGCATTTTTCATCTTCAATCGCATTACTTTCTCGGGGACAAGTGAAAGCGGAGGTTATAGTGAACAAGCATATCACGGAAGATTTACTGAAAGCAGCATTCACCGATTAAAGCAATTCGGTAAAGTCATTAGTAACACAACAATTACTAATATTGACTTTCAAGAAGTGATTGAAGCAGACGGTGAAAATGTTTTTCTTTTTCTTGACCCACCCTATTATTCAGCGACTAAATCTGCGCTTTATGGAAAAAACGGAAATCTCCATAAAGGATTTGACCATAGTAGGTTTGCTGAGACGATAAAAAAATGCAATCACAAGTGGCTGATTACTTATGATGATAGCGAGTATATAAGAGAGTTGTTTTCTTTCGCAAACATTATCTCATGGGACTTGACCTATGGTATGAGAAATGTGAAAAATACCTCAGATCAAATTGGGAAAGAACTTTTCATTTCTAATTATCTGACAAAGTTGCCAAGCCAGATTGTAAAAGAAAGCCAGTTCACTTTGTTTGAACCAAAAGTGAAATACAAACAGACAAAAAAGACAACAATCATTTAAGAATATCACTATGTGATTGGGACAGAAAGTAGATGAGCCGCTAACACTCGTCACTCCCCCACACCACTACTTTTTGTAGAACAATACTTGGCAATAATGTGTAAACCTAAAGGACTATGTTTGGATGGATACACATAGTTTTGTAGTTTTGAGGAAATGAAGGACATATTGTGTTAAGATGAGAGATGTAGTGAAATTTAGAAGGCGATTATTAGAATTTGAATACTGAATGAACAAAATTTTTAAAATATTACCTTTTTTTCTTCTTACTATTCTGAGTTGCAAAGCACAGGATAACGATCTATCAAGTTTTATCCCTAAAGGATATATGGAATTTGAAAAATATTTTGGAGACTTAAATAAAGATGGACTGATAGATTGTGTTGTCATAATCAAAAAGACTGATACAATAAATATTGTTATGAATCAATTTAATGAAAAAGTTGATAGAAACAGACGTGGAATTATTGTGCTGTTTAAAAATGAGAAAGGATATCAACTTGCTGATAAAAATTACGATTGCTTTTCTTCAGAAAACGAGGATGGTGGCGTTTATTTTCCGCCTGAGTTATGGATTGAGATTAAGAACAAAAAACTGTATATTCATTTTGGACACGGCAGATATGGATATTGGGAATATACATTCCGATTTCAAAATTCAAACTTTGAATTAATTGGGTATCATTCAAGTAGTAATCGTGGACCAGTAGCAAATACAATAACAAGTATTAACTTCTTGACAAAAAAGAAACTAATTAAAGAGAATACTAATGAAAATGCTGAGGGTGGAGATGAGATATTTAAGAAAACGTGGTATAATATTAAAATAAGAAAATTAATTAAACTTTCTGAAATAAAAGACTTTGATGAATTAGACATGTATAATTATTGAATAAAAACACCCACACCAACATCCGTCACTTTTCCACAACTCATCGTAATTTTTAGACGATATTATTGTTTGTATTGTCTATGGTTAGGCGGTCGAAGGACATATTCCCTCCTTATATCATTTTTTTCTTTTTTCACAGATAGGGATTTTTCTTTTGTTTTTTCTTTTGGACAAATTTAGGTTTCCATAGACGAAGCAGACTCAAAAGAAAAGGATCTGCTTCCGTATTATTGCTGTGTTGCTCGATGAATCCGCTGACGAGAGTATGCCGTGCATGAGGGGAATGTGCTTCCGCAATATGACGCAATAATTTGAGAAAATGACGATGAAATTCAGTGACAGGCAAAAATTTTGATTTGGAACGTGTAAATGAACGAATGCCATAGTCAAGATATGCTTCCCCACCGGTATCCAGATGAGCACATAATGATAATAATTCGGCAGAACGATGGGCATCGCTACGGATATGTGCATCAGACGAGAGTGTGCGCTGAAACCATTCAAGTGCAAGTCGAGGATTGCCGGACACAAGACACATTGCCCCACATTCCATCGTCAGTAATTTTTGATAAATGGGCGGGAAAAAATGCTGATATGTCTGATAGAGTTTAGTGTATTCGGGTATATTTTCAGTAAAACGCTCCATATTTTCCGATACCATATCATACGTTATTTCGGTACGAAGGAGTAACATTGCGGCTCGTGCTTTTTGATAGGCATTCAGATTTTTTTGCTGCATACTGTCACGTAATAAATAAATATTATTTTCAATAAAGTTCATAGTGTTTATGCAAACAGTAATAAGACAGCATGCTTGCCAGCGTGCCAATATATAATCCAAAGTATTGCTCTTTACGCAGCGGATTCTCTTCAAATTTTTTCACGACTGTCTCACTTATTTCTCGTGACTTTTTCTCATCTTTTTCGATATATTGATAATGTGATGTTTGTATAAACATTGCCGAAAGCCATGCGGTAAAAGATAAAGGTTGAATTGTTGTCATTAATGGATGTGATAGTATGTCTGCGCAAGATTGTTCCATTGTTTGTGTGGTAATACCCTGTGCCACCAGAGAGTCTTCGATGCGCAAATTATAAATCCAATACAGATATTCATTATACACTTTTTCGGAGGCATTTTCCAATTCATTAATGATACTTTCCGAAAGCTCTCCATAATGTTTATCGCTGACAGAATGTGATATGACCAATAAATAATAGGTGAGTGCATCAAGATATAAACGGTTGTGCTCAATATCACGCGCCATATCCACTGCTTTTTTGACAATTTTTTCTGCATGGGTATATAATCCGCGTTCGGATAATAAACGCACATCATAGAGAGCATCTTGAATGACTTGCGCCTGATTTTTCCCGCTATGGTATGAGCGCAATGCTTCCAAAATCTGCTTGTATAAATAATTCTTAATTCCGGGTAATCGTTGTGCCATTATTTTGATACTGTTTTTTTTCACAAGAGCATCATCGCTATACGATTCCAGAGAATCAATGGCTTCGAATAATGTCATGTAATCATTGCCGTCCCCGATAATATGACGAGCACAGTATTTTTTAAAGTATCCCTTCTCCGATGGACTCATAGAACGAATCAGTTCATGAATTTGCTGGCCTACACTCATATCTTTTCCCTTAGTATGGTATGTGATTGCTTTTATCAGATGATTTCAGTTTTTTATGACGCTCCGACATTGAAATATAGTAAAAAAATGGCGGAAACATTATACTGACTTCATTGTCATTGCTAACAGACATGAATGTGCGCAGTTCATGTGCAGTATATATCAACTTTATAAACAATGATTTGGAGTAATAATGACACATTGTATTTTGTACAGTATAAGTTTTTTCTGTTTGTGTATCGGCACTTTTGCACAGACACAACTCACCCTTACATCATCCGTCGGTATTGAGGGTGGAAATGTCTTTAGCATAGATAAAAAAGGGAGTGAAATTATCGTCGGCACGCAATCCGGTGTTTTTTGGTCAACAGATTATGGTATTCAATGGAACAGTATTCCGCAATCGGTCAGTATCATTCCCTTTACAAAGGTACAGATTGCCGATCCGGGTGTGTATGTTTGTGTAAGTGATAGAAATATCTACATATACAAACGTGCCGAAAATAGCTTTACACCATTGCCTTCACTATTGGATGTTGTGGAAAAAGATGGCAATATTACGGCACTGTATGCCACACCAACCATGATTATGGCGGGAACAAGTGCTGGCTATCTTCTTAATTATGGGATAGCGCAACAACGATGGACTATTGTTTTTGACAGTTCCAATAGCCAATCACATCAAAGTGTGACAGATATTATCCGTGCCGGCAATAAGTTCTATGTTTCTATCGGACAAGAGCTTATGCGATGGAATGGTAATGCGTGGTTAAAGGTGACACCTACGCTCAATGATTCGGAGTATATGTTTATACAAGATATGTCTGAGTATGGCAATCATGTTATTGCAGCAACTACACAAGGAATTATACACTCCACAGATGAAGGAATAACATGGCAAAAGTATAATCAAAATCTTTCCGAAGAAACGATAGCCATACGCTTAGCGGGTGGTGGCGATTACCTTGCAATACAAACACTCTCCGATGGCATAAAACTCTATGATACAACACGCAATGAATGGATTGATACCGACATCAACAATAGTTATGATGAAGGCATACTTTCGCTGCACTGGAGTCAGGATGGTCTGTATGTAGGATTGCAGACACAAGGTATAATTCACTCTGCCAATGGTCGCAATAGTTTTGCTCCGATGAATCAAGGATTACAGGATGTGAGTGTTCACGGACTTGCTATATTCGGCTCCACATTGTATGCCGCAACAAGTAATGGTATTTTCACAAGCACTAATAATGGTACGCGCTGGTTTGGTCCCGCTATGAAAGGCATAGCATTCAATGATGCTGTTGTTCATAATAATTCAGTATGTATGGCGAGTGAAAAAGGAATTTTTCGTTATAATTCTACATCAAATACATGGGACACGGCAGGGTTAACCGGCGTAAGGTGCCAAAGTTTTACTCAACAAGGCAACACTTTATATGTTACCACAGGTGATTTATTTCCGCATGAACATAATAAATCCGGCATATTCTTCACAAATGACGGCGGTGAAATATGGCAAAATATCACCCATAATTTGCTGACTATAGAAAATATCAGTGAAGTGGTGCGAATGACACAAGCAGGGCAAACACTTTTTGCAGCAACAAATGCAGGATTATTCCGAAAAAACACTCAAGACACGCAATGGCAAAAAATATATATTGGTAATTTCCTTGCAGTAATATCAGATATGGTAATTGATGAAGGAACAATTGTGCTTACTCTTAACCAAGGCTCTGTTATACGTTCCACCGATAATGGTATTACATGGAATGATTGGCGAGAAGGATTAGAAAACGAAACTACTTATGTAATAATGAATGGAATATCAATTCGTGATGGATTATATTATCTTTATACCAATGTCGGTATTTTTGCACGCACGACTTCATCGTCACAATGGCAAAAAATATCGGATATTTTCGGAGCTTTATGGCTTTCTTATACTGATAACAGAATATTTGTCGGTACACAAAAAGGATTGTATTATCAGAACATAGTGACATCGGATATTGATGAAGATAATCAGGAAAAGAATGCTGTTATGATATATCCCAATCCGGCATCGGGCACAATGACTATTGACTCGGAAGAATCCGAAATTCTTCGTATAGAATATTTTACTGTAGAAGGACAGTCAATAATGTCTGTGTCTGTGCCAATACTATCACCCACACATATTGATATATCTTCTTTACCGACAGGAACATATATAGCACGTATTACAACAGTATCGGGAATTTATCATCACAGAGTGACCATACTTCCATAAAATCTTTAACACCACGTTCCATATACCACTATTGACACAAAAGCCGTGCAAAAAACACGGCTTTTTTTATATACAGTTTTTTGTGAATAGTGTTTATTTGATACTATGCAATGGCATGGAATAAGTTTGATTTGATGCTGTTATTAAAAGAGTATAATATCCTTGCGGTAAATGCGCAAGAGAACATTGAACAGATTCTGTGCTGAGAACAGTATATTCGACAGGGAATATTTCGCCAAGTACGGAAATTGCCTGCACACGGACTATATCATTATTGAGAAGTCCAGCCACCGTCACAGAGTTATGTGCGGGATTAGGAGCAAGTGTCCACGTACTTTGTTCATTATTCTCTTCAATATTTGCTACTGTGCCATTGATATATTGTTGTTGATTTTCTGTGATGGCAGAACGCACAGCCGGAAAATCTTCATCGCTTCCTGTAGTTTCATTGCCTTTGAGGGGATTGATAATGGTAATGCAATAGGCAACGCGAGCAGTTTGTCCGGGCAATAGGGTAAATGCACCTGTGCTGAGCAATGCTCTAATATCAGCTTGTAATTTTTCACCGTCTTTTTTATTTTCGCTCATGAAATTGTAGCGGTCATTATTTGTTATTGGGTCGGTGGCAATATCAAAAAATCTGATAGCCGAAATTCCAACCTGTTCTGAATATGGTGCCGGTTGTGTATAAGATTTTACGGTGCGCAGCGCATCATCATTCACTGCGGGTGTTTCTAAATGTGTAATTGCCAAATACCCGAAATTTTTTCCCTGTTCACCTTGATTGCTGCTTGACCAAGCATATACACCGTTCAAATTATCAATATTCATAGGGCGAATATTATCATTTTGCGCTCCTTTGGGATTATTGAGTATGCTAATATCAGGGTCGAAAACATGCCCGATATGGCAATCGAAGAGTGTATCATTAGAAGTATTGGTGATGCTCTGTTGTACAATAATGGATGAGCGTAATGGTACTTTATTCCATGTAAATATTTTTTCATCGAATTGTAAACCAAGTGGAAATCCTTCTTGACCGCGAAGCGTAGAGCCGCCCTCATAGCGATTAAGATTATTATCGTGGTAACGGGTGTGGAACATTTCATCGGAGACCATAGCCGCACCTTTCGGATATACCGCAGAGTTACGTTCAGAAATTGTGGGCACATAGACACCTGTTGGGGCATCGGCTGTTTTCCATAGTGACCAAGGCGGCATCTGATTTTGTATATGCAGACCATCGGGGGTAAATTCCGTTGAGCGTTCCACATGATATTTGATATTCATATCATTAGGTAATGGGTAAGGGTCATCACTATTGCCGGGTGTCATCCATGAATATCCCGAATTGGGATTGTACGTAAGAGCAACCAAAGGAGTAAGGGTATTATTCACCCGTTTTTTTGCTCCGAACCATATACCTGATCCGAACATATATTGATTTTGTGAACCACGCGGATAGAGTAGCCCTGCCGACGCTTTGGCGGTATTATTTCCCACAATACCATAATTGGAAATATACAAATCCACATCGGATAGAGTGGTTTGTTTGGTTTGATATGCAGATTGTCCATACAGATGACCTGCGCCTGCGATGGCTAATGCCACAATGAGTAGAGTTTTCATACTATTTCTCCACGAAAAGTAAGTGAATGTAACAACACTATTTCCTGTTCTACCCACAGACAGCATCGTTCTGTCAAAAGTTACAAACGTTGATGGATTATCTGACAATATGTAAACAGGTAGAATAAGTCCGCTCAGATGTTGATACAATCAAAGAGTAATAACCTTGCGGTATATGTGCAATCGAACATTGCAGTGATTCTGTGTCGAGAACGGAAACAGCTTATCTGCAAATACTCTGTGGACCTTTGCCTCCTCTTTGCTTTATCAACGATTGACGGATAGTTTTACCGCTGATGTTTTTGTGCCATGTCGTATTTTCATAATATATGTGCCGGGAGCAACAGCCCCACAATTCCATTCCACAAAACCGATATAATCTCCTGCCGGAATCAATCGTATATCTTGGTTATTGGAAACTCTTTCACCAAATATATTCACAATGTCAATGTTTTCGGCACTCATGGAGATGTCATTCCCCCAATATACCTTTACTCTGACACTGTTTTTTGCCGGTGCAGGATAGGGTGATGCCGCATAAAAATACTGTGGGATAAATTCTTCATTCAATGAGGTGAGATAATTACTGAATTTTGCTTTGTAATTCTTTGAGCCATTAATAAATAAATCGTCGTCTACCTGTACAAACCGCCTAAGGGTTATTGAATCTAAATATTCGATTCCTTTATTTTTATGCGTCCATGTTTTTCCTTCATTTTCACTATAATACACCCCTTTATTACGGACTAAAGCAAGAATCTGTGAGCCATAAATAATTAAATCATTTACTTCAAATTGTAAGGTGTCCCATGTTTTACCTTTATCTTTTGATAATAATCCCAATAAAAATGTCCCCGTTGTAGGTCTAATGGTATTGAGGACAATAGCCATAAATTGATCTGTTTTCTTAAAAAGCACAATACGATTATAAAAAGGTCCTAATATTTGATTCCATACTGTGCCATCGGTTGATTGATGCACAACGCCACTTTGCGATAATAGATAAAGTGTGTCACGAATATTGATACATTGTGTCGGTTGATCTTTTATATCTAATTTCTCCCATGTTTCGCCTTTTGTGTTCGAGCGATATAAACCCGAAGAATGTGATAAATACATTGATTCTTTCCATTCCATAATGGAATTATTAGAACCATTTATTAAGGGAAGATTTAACTGTTTCCACGCTATTGTTTCTTTGTCTGTGCGATAGAATAAATTGCTGTAACTTTTTTGGGAAAAAAGAGAGGTATTGCCAATGCTGAGATTGTAGAAATCGGGACTTTCTTCCATCAATCCGGAAAGATTGCTGTCCAGGATTTGCCATGATTCGCCTCTATTATCAGAATACCAAAGTCCATTGTTATAGGTATCGGCATAAAGACGATACCCGTCTGCATATAAACGGTAAGACACAGAAGTGCCTTCAAATTGGTCAATATACCAAGATTGTCCATTATTGGAACTGCGAAACAATCCCCTAGACGATGCAATATAGATATTACCGTTATAGAATAGAACACTATTAATGAATGTAGTTGGTGATATGAGAACGTGAGCTATACTATCGGTAATACTATTCCACATTTTGCCATTATCAATGGATTGATAGACCATACGGTCAACTAAGCAGACAAGAGTATCTGCATTAAAATCCAAAAAATCGGCTTTACCCACAGACATACCATTTCCCGCATAATACCATGTTTTGCCATAATTTTCACTTGCATACAGTCCATTATATGTACCTGCATAAAGGATATTCCCTTTTGCTTTTAAAAAACTGATATACCTGCTTCCCAAGCCCTCATTTACCGTTGTCCATGTTTGTCCATTATCAACACTGCGCACCACACCGGAATAGGTAGTGTCAATGAATCCTGGTGAGTTAATTGGTGGACGGGCAAGAAAAATCATGTCCCCTATCTTTTCAATAAATGAATATTGAAATTGCCCCGGAACATTACTTACTTTCTCCCATGTTTTACCTTTATCTTTGGAAACGAAGAGTGCCGACTTTTTGTTCGGTTCAGAATCTGTTTGCGATAAAACATAGATTAGATTTCCAGATATATAAAAATCCTCTATCAGAGAAGAAAATAAAGGACTTGTAATATCAGTCCATGTTTCTCCTTTGTCTGTTGAATAAGACAAGGAAAAATCAGTATTTGTTTTAACAGCAAATAATGTATCTTTTTGTGCTCTTACTTTAGTCAGTATTTTTGCTGCAAACTCTTTTCCTTTAATCATCTTCCAGGTTTTCTCATCATGAGGTTTAGAGAATAATTGATCTCCACTACGTACTAATAATCTGTCTGATAATCGAAGTAAAGGGCTTCCGACACTTACATTTCCGGAAAGATCTCTCATTTTTTGCCATTGCGAAATAGTGGGGGTACTATTTAATACAGCGAAGAGTGCCAAAATCAAGAGTAATTTCATCAAAACTTTTCTCAAAAAAATGAAAGAAAAATAAAACAAAACATTAATTATGGACTACATTGTGTTTTATATTTAAAACAATCACTCCAAACATCAAATTCCGCCGGAATAATAATTTCTGAAAAATCTGTTTGACAATCTATAGGTCCTCCTCTCAATTCTGGTCCATATGTTTGATTCAAAAAAAGTTCATTATTTGCATCCCGACAATACTTCCTTTCGTAATAGCAATGGGCATCGCTCTCAGGGCATCGTTCATAAACATAGTGCAATTGATCACCATACATTGTCCTTTTTCCGTGCAAACATATCCATTCATGGAACTTAATTGTTAGATAATTTTCTGGGTCTTGATCACAAGGCGGTGCCCATGTAATCATATCACGTAGACACAGTACACTCATGAAGTAATTGGTAGTACGTATTTGATTGTTGATATAGTCTAATACTTGCTGAGGTGTCCATGTTTGAGTGCACAAATCAGGTTGAATTTGTGTAAAAGAAACTACTGAAATCTCAAAAATATTACCTAAAATACTACACTTATAACAGATTTTGACATGGTAACCACATCCGTTAACAAGAAAGTACCTATTGTCTATATTGTAACCTGTAGGGCATTGTGCTTTACTTTCACTTTGGTAAGTGAAGAAGATAATGACTGCTGTAAAGCCAAGCAGTGCTGATTGTAAGTATTTCATAAATTTAAAGGATTAATGATAAATAAGTTATTGAAAGAGTAGGGTGTTTTGTTGGCTTCATCATTCTTTCCCTTAGGCGGTGAGTGGTCTGTGGCATAGTAGAGTACAGCGTGCATCAAGTGAATAATACACGGGGGGGGAGTCGTATTATGGTTGTTATATCCATAGTATTTACAGAACAAATAGCATTACTTATCCATGACTGAGTGCAACTTACGAAATTATCATCAGAATTCCAAACATTACCTCACGTTTCTGCGAAAATTAACACCATAGATTTTATAAAAAATCTAATAATTGGATTCATCACGCCATCGCGAAATAATCCATGGGTCCTTAGGTGTTGCGCGTCGAATACGTAAATTTACTCGTCCCTGTAATCGAATAATATCGGTAGGGCTAAAAGTAACAGACAAATTAAAACCGCGCGAAATATCTTGCAGTACCGAATCGCCGGTGGAAATAACAATATCATTCCACACTAAATCCAGATTTTGTGATGCTTGAAACAAACCGGCAGTAGAAATCATGTCTTGATCTCGTCCCCATGAATTATCAATACCGTCATCATAATTTCGATAAATAAACGTAAATTCCGGTGCAAGCAAACGCCCATAGGATAATGTGTCCTTAAATTGATAGGCATACCGGAAATTTTGGAACACGCCTTCAACCGTTCTCTGATCACCCAATGTGGTGCTATTATCATCTTTGTCCGATAAAGCGGGCGCAAAAGGATTGCATGAAGCAATGCAGAGAATTGCCCATGCGATACATACAGCAATATGTGTCGGCTTAGTCATCGGAAATTATACTAGGATTAAAGTGATTTTGAGGATGCACATGATTGATTTGCATGATTTTCAATGATGTAAATATATTCTGACAACGAAAAATACTTTTGTTTGAGTATACAATGATTGCAGAGATTTTCATGATTAGTAACAATGTGAAACATTCAAGCCCTCAAAACCATTTTGCCCCCGATGTACAGGCGCAATGTAGTGTAAGAAAGCACGTCACAGTGATTGTAGAGCACTGATGAAGACGAAAATACGATATATGAAAGAAAAAACGATAATTACAGCAGATCCGACATCTCTGCACAAATGGTTTTGGGGCAGATATTTTGAGCGTCAGATACGGTCAGCATTTTTTCGCAGCATGATAATAGGCGAAGAAAATATCAGCTCATGGCGACAAGGACTCCAAGCCGACGCGCCTCTTATCTTATATTGTACGCATGGAGGATGGTGGGATGCCGCCGCCACTATAGTGCTGTCATTACGCATTCTGCATCTTGACGCCTATGGCATGATGGAAGACAAACAATTAGAGAAATATCGTTTCTTCCGTAAAATTGGGATGTTCTCCGTAAATCGCTCGGATCCACGCTCGGCATTAAGCTCACTTCATTATTGTGCCGACCTGTTACGCAACACATCACAATCATTATGGATTTTCCCACAGGGTCAATTAGTGCCGCAAGACCATCGCCCGATTGTTTGTGAATCGGGTATCGGCATACTTGCCAAATTACTCGGCGAGGCATACTTTGTGCCCGTGGCATTGCGTTATGATTTTCTGCGTGAGCAAAGACCGGAAATGTTTGTCCGCATTGGCACGCCGGATTATATCGTCTGGGACAAAGATAAAAGTGTTCGTGCAATCACCGAGTTCTTCACGCAAAGATTAACCCAAGAGTGGGATGTGTTACATCATGATATTCATGGACAGACCAACCAAGACTATCGGATTTTCTTAGAAGGCAGTATGTCTATGGAAAAGCGTTTTGACAAGATTTTGGGCAGATAATCCATAATCGGACAGAAAAAATTATCCATGAAGCAAGAGCAAACACTATGAGTCAAATGCCGCCTTGAATCATAGAGAATCACAATCTTCAAGTCTCTACAAAACAAAAATTTAGCATAAAATTTGAGGATACTGTCCTTTCCGAAGAGTTTTGGTTTTCATTAACAAGGGCAAGAGCGAATACTTGTTCAATCAAAGGAAAGAGTTATATTTGCAAGCTATTGTGTTTAGCATATTGATTTATAGCAGGAGAAAATCGTGCAATCCTCAGCGAAAATCACGAAATCAGTCCGTGAAGTAGATGTACAGCGTAAATGGTACGTTGTTGATGCAGCGGGCAAAACCCTTGGGCGCGTTGCGTCACAGGTTGCGGCAATTATTCGCGGTAAGAATAAACCGTATTTCACGCCTCATGTTGACTGCGGTGACTTTGTTATCGTTGTCAATGCCTCACAGATTCAGGTGAAAGGCAAGCGTCAAGAACAAAAGGAATACATGCACCACACCGGTTATCCGGGCGGTGAGCGTTTCCGCAGTTTCAAAGACCTTGTGGTAAGTAAACCCGAAGAAGTCATTGAGTTAGCAGTGAAAGGTATGTTGCCGAAAAACCGTTTGGGTCGCCAAATGGGTAAAAAATTGAAAGTATATGCCGGCAGCGAGCATCCCCATGCCGCACAAGAACCGGTAGCTCTCGAGCTTGCTTTCAATGCATTCTAATTAACAGATTTAATAACCCCTTTATCCTTCGGAGTATAACTCATGAACGTTATGACGGCAACCGGACGACGCAAAACTGCCATTGCGCAGGTTCGTCTTACGCCGGGCGCAGGTAAGGTGACAGTAAATTCTCTTCCTATCGAGGAGTACTTTCCTATCGCATTATCTCGTCTCGAAGCATTGCGCCCATTGACAGTCGCCAAATTAGAAGGTAGCTTTGATATTTCCATCAAAGTGAATGGCGGCGGTAAAAATGGTCAAGCAGGTGCTGTTCGCCTAGGCATTTCCCGTGCTTTGGTTGAATATAATGAGACATTGCGTCCTGCACTTCATAGTGCCGGATTTATGACGCGTGACCCTCGTATGGTCGAGCGTAAAAAATACGGTCAGAAAAAAGCACGGAAACGCTTCCAATTCTCGAAACGTTAATCGTACTTTGTTCTGTCGGAGTATGCAATTACTCCGACAGCATCTCAACGAATCATGTTCTTCGACCGCCGGTGTGTGGTTGCTGCTACAGCAAGTGAGCCGAGCAAGCGGAATGACAAGAACAGTAGTTTTTCTTAACACAAATACTAATACGGAGCTATCATGGCTAAAGTAACCGTTGAGGCACTGCTCGAAGCAGGCGCCCATTTCGGACACCTTACCCGTCGCTGGAATCCTGCGATGCGTAAATTTATCTACGGAGAGCGTAACGGCATTCATATCATTGACTTACGTAAAACACAAATTTTAGTTGATGTTGCGTATGATGCTGCTCTCGACATTGCCTCCCAAGGCAAAACCATATTGTTCGTCGGAACAAAAAACCAAGCAAAATCACCCATCTTCGAAGCTGCACAAAAATGTGGTACCAACTATGTGACTGAACGCTGGCTCGGAGGTATGCTTACCAATTTCCAAACTATTCGTAAAAGCATCAAACGACTTGCTGCCATTGACAAAATGGAAACTGATGGCACTTTCGACAAACTCACCAAAAAAGAGCGCCTTATGCGCAATCGCGAACGCGATAAATTGCGCCGTGTCTTTGGTGGTATCGAAACCATGACTCGCCTCCCGGGCGCATTGTTTGTTGTGGATGTAAAAAAAGAACATATCGCGGTGAAAGAAGCAAAAGTTCTCGGCATACCGGTTATTGGTATTGTTGATACGAACTCTGATCCGAGTGTTGTCAATTATCCCGTACCTGCCAACGATGACTCCATCAGTGCTATCGGCTTGATTGCCGGGGCCATTGCTGATGCTTGTCTGGCAGGCAGAGAAGTAGCGAAAATCCATGCTGCCGAAGCCGGAGTTTCCGGTGAGCGCGCTGCCAAAGAAGAAGAAGGTGACGATGATAAAGGTCAACGTCGCATGCGCTCACGTCGCAGTGCTAACCGTCGCGAAGATGGCGGCAATCGCAGTGAGCAAAACGAAGCAGAAAAATCTGCATAATCCTTTTTACACCATATTCTTAATTATTTTTTCTAAAGGAATTACATCAAATGGCAGTAACACCTCAAATGGTAAAAGAATTGCGCGATAAAACAGGCGCAGGCATGGCTGAATGTAAAAAAGCTCTCGATGAAGCACAAGGTAATATGGATGAGGCAATTGACAATCTTCGTAAACGTGGTGCGGCTTCCGTTGCTAAACGTGCAGACCGCTCTGCAAATGAAGGTGCTGTGGTTGCTCTCACCTCCGCTGATGGCACTCTCGGTATTATGGCTGAAGTAAACTGCGAAACCGATTTCGTTGCTCGCAATGAAGAATTTGTCGCTTTTGCTGCTCAAATCGGCGAAACATTATTAGCGCAAAATGTTGCTACGGTAGAAGAGCTCATGGCTCAATCAACAGGTGATAAAACCTTAAATGATCTTTACAATGAGATTCTTGCAAAATTCAGCGAGAAAATCGGCGTAAAACGTTTTGAGCGTCGCATCACCTCCACAGGTACTGTGGCGTCATATATCCATGCCGGAAGCAAATTAGGAGTGCTTATCGAAACAACTGCTCCCGTTCGTTCCGAATCAGGGTTGGCTTTATTGCGCGACATAGCAATGCAAGTTGCGGCTATGAAACCGCTTTATACCGATCGCTCCAATGTGAACACAGAAGCTATTGAAAAAGAAATTGAAATATACAAAGAACAAGCAATCAATGAAGGCAAAAAACCTGAAATAGCTGAAAAAATCGCTACCGGTCGCCTTGAAAAATATTATCAGGAAAATTGTTTGGTTGAACAGGCCTTCGTTAAAGACGGCAATAAAACAATCAAAGACGTCTTGAAAGATATTTCCGCAACCGAAGGTAATGAAGTAAATCTTGTGAGCTTCACTCGCTATTTCCTCGGTGAAGAATAATCATAATTTGTTCTTTTGACATTCTTTCATTACATTGCAAACGGTGCAGGTTATCTATACAATCTGCACCGTTTCCATATATGGCTGGTACGGAAGTATAAGCATCGAAAATCTAAACTGTATGTTCATTTAATATAAAAGGATATGTGAAATGACCCCACTTCGATACAAGCGTATATTACTCAAACTCAGCGGTGAATCCTTGATGGGTGAGCAACAATTCGGGATAAGCTCCTCTGTGTTGGTTTCTTTTGCCGAGGAAGTGCGCGAAGCACATAATCTGGGTGTTCAAATAGGGTTAGTTGTTGGGGGCGGGAATATCTTTCGCGGAGTGCAAGCTGCTGCTCAAGGTATTGATAAAGTATCGGGTGATTACATGGGAATGCTGGCAACGGTCATCAATTCCATCGGCTTTCAGAATGCCTTAGAAAAAATCGGCGTGCCCACACGCTTACAAACTGCTATTCACATGCACCAAATCGCAGAACCCTATATTCGAAGAAGGGCAATGCGCCACCTTGAAAAAAACAGAGTGGTTATATTTGGAGCAGGCACCGGCAACCCTTATTTTACTACCGATACTGCAGCCGCGCTTCGTGCCATCGAAATTGAAGCCGATGTGATAATAAAAGGAACAAGAGTGGACGGCGTTTATGATGCCGATCCGGAAAAATTTCCCGAAGCTAAACGGTTCGACCAGATCACATATCAAGATGTATTGGCGCGTGATTTACGTGTGATGGACTCCACAGCTATTACCTTATGTCGGGAAAATAAACTTCCTATTTTAGTCTTTAATATGAATGAAAAAGGAAATCTTACACGGTTGCTCAAAGGTGAACCCATTGCAACTGTCGTAACTGAATAATAATTTTAACTCATTTTCATTATTTAATATTATGCCGGTATCAACAATTCTTGACCAAACGCGTGATGCTATGGCAAAAGCCGTAGAACATACCGCCCACAGCATTACTAAAGTGCGCACAGGAAGGGCTTCCGCTTCCTTGATGGATAATCTGAAAATTGATTATTACGGGTCGCCAACACCTTTACCGCAAGTGGGTAGTGTTTCCACACCCGATGCGCGCACAATCCTTATTCAACCGTGGGACAGAACCACAATAAATGCTATTGAAAAAGCTATTCATCAATCAGATCTTGGGCTTAATCCTTCCAATGATGGTACGGTTATACGCATTCCCGTACCACCTTTAACCGAAGAACGCCGTAAAGAATATGTCAAAATGTGCAAAAAAATGGCAGAAGAAGGTAAA
>JAYRWZ010000051.1:0-1542 GCA_041917875.1 Chloroflexota bacterium
CGTCACTATCATTTCTATCGGACATAAAAAAACGACCTTGATAATCAAGTTGTTGTCCTAATTCTGTTGGTTTTGCTACATTAGCATCTTGGTTTGGATCGTTTTCATCCAACCCCTGCGGGTCGCTGAACAAAATAGGATTGCCTGCCATAGCCGAATAGGAACTTTCCCATGGCTGAAACACAGGGTCACGAGTGAGCCATTGTGCCAAGCGTGGGTCATACAAACGATACTCGGTATTGAGCAAATTCCCTTCGCCGGGTTTGGGTTTTTAGATGTCAAAGAACGGGGGGTTAATATTTCACTTTCAAAGTTAATAAAATTTTTCAAATATGCAATGTTTTTGAAATTCAATCCCGAAGGGATGGAAGATTTATAGGAAAATTTACCACCCCGTCGCTGCGCGCCACCCCTCCTTCTGAGGGGAATTGTTGGAATACATGTCGCATTATCTGCTCCAAAACTAATTTTTTACTTTCTCTTCTCACTCATCAACCAAAAAGCAGTTCGCTCGCCCAGTTTGGACTGTGCTTTTTAGTAGTCAATGAACATTGGATTATACCATGATTAAACTGATTTGTATGGGTTTGAAGCACCAAAACCTCTTTGTTTGTTGTATAAAAAAATCAACATAGAAGATTTCATTCGTTTTTTCGTATCGGAACATCATAAGTTGTATCCTGATAATCGTAAAAAATATACTCAACAGTATGATAAAATTCTGCGTTCTTTCCATACTTGGATACAACTAATAGGACGTCCACGATATCAATATCACTACAGCTATCTTTTTCATAATCAATATTATCTAACCATGTTTTTTCGTGAGGTTTTATAAAGGTACGTTCACCCAATTTTTGCAATGTATCTAAATCTCTATTGAAGTCAATAAGCAATCTCCGGAAATCCTCACCATTCTTGGGTGGATTTGATATTAAATATGTCTCATAAAATTCTCCATTATTGGATTCATTACAAATGAGTTTAATTTCCGGTTTACTACATGCAGTAAAACACATAACACTCAATACCATTACGACGGTTGTTTTCATAATTATTTATTTTTTAATTGTGCCACTAATCTTAATGGGAATCTTTATAGTTGTAATGAATGGTTTGTAACCTCGTTGCCATTGAAGCATATACCACGAATAAAATTGGTTGTATAGTCTAGAATACAACCGATGATCATTAAAATCATTATCATCTAAGCCAAAGTGATCATAAAGTGTCAGTTCCAAATCGGCAGTGTATTTATTACCATCTTGTTTGTAATCAAGAACTTCAACTTGATATGCGTGCACATCATTAATAGTAATCATCAGTCCATTATCCTCATCGCCGTGACCCAACAAAGGAATCCCAAACACGCTAGATGCCTCATTAAATCTTGGTCCTCTTGGAAATGTTAAGTGCATTAGTTCCGGTTTATATCCTTTATTATCAATAATTTGCTTACGAAACTTCGGTATTATATCATTATTAATAAATCGTTGTGTTGAGGGGTGATTTGTCACACTTTCAGTCAATAAAGGGTTAGAA
>JAYRWZ010000052.1:0-3764 GCA_041917875.1 Chloroflexota bacterium
GAAGAAGGGTGAAAATCCCACGCGGTTGCGCCGCCGTAACGGACGACAAACCATTTAGTTACGCCACTGAGTTCGCTTGGGAAGGCAAATGGTGAGAATGACTCCGAAGCCGGAAGACCTGCCTTTTATACTCATCAATTGGTATTGCATTGTGCAAACACATCTGCGCCAACAGATGCTGATGAGGAAAACAAGTACGTATGCCGCACAATAGTAAATGTGTGTATTCCTTCTTCGATTTTCCCATCGTCTTTTTTATGTATTCCAACCTTTATTTGGCAAAGGTTTAGGAGAATTTTATGTCATTTTTACTTTTTTCCACTAGCTTAGTGGCTCTGTGTTTTTTTGCTGTTTCCAAAGGTTATGCACAACCGGAAAAAATTATACCAACAGGAAAACAGCCTGTAAAAATTATCACACATAATGATAAAGTACATGTATTTTGTGCTTTAACGGATGTGAATTTTAATGGTATGAGAGACGAAGGTGATTCGCCCGCATCTTGGTATATTATGGATGCAAAAACAGGAGCAATACTGTCTTCTAAAGAATTTGAATGGTATGGCACTGACTATGTGATGACTGCCGTGCTCGACATCGAAAAAAATATTATGTATTGTAATGATAAGTCCGAGGTTAGAAAATTTAATGCTTTGAATCAAAAAGATTTAGGTAAAATTTACTCGGGAACTTCGTCCGGTTTGTCATTAAATCAGTCCGGAACTGTTCTTGCTGTGGCTTTGCGACCTAACTTTACAGATGCGGGAAAAGTGATTCTCTACAATCTTGAAAACGGCGATACAACGATTCAGCTCACTGCCGGCATCAATGTTCGACAAACTCAATTTTATGATTTAGACAATAATAATCGTGGAATTATTGTTCTTAATGAAGGATTGTTCGGCTCTAATTCTTCTTGGTTGTATATATGGACTCTAACAGCAGAAAAAACTTCGGTGGACTCTATTCTTCTTGGTAATACTGGTAATCATGTTTTTGTGGAGGGTGATTATGCTTATGCTACAGTAAATGGTTCTCATAATATCGTTATAGTTGAACTTTAGCTTAAAAGAATTGTTGAAACAATTTCCACAGAAACCATTGGTCTTAATGGTCCGCGTGAAGCAATTAAAATTGGTAAAGAAATATTTGTGACAACTTTTGAAGGTGATGTGCGGAGAATTTCATTGGATTCAAAAAAGATAATAGAAAAGTTTATTTCTCACGGTAAACCCGAAGGTCTTGCAAAAGTAGGCGATAGAATATGGATTGCAGATGCATATAAGCAAGGTCAGTTTTCTGTTGACAGCACAATTTCCGTATGGAATTATCTTGAGCCTCTTGCTTCTATCGGTGATGTGACAACTAATACATCATTTTCGATTGCACCGCATCCCATTACGAGTAGCTGCACAGTCTATTTACCGGAATCACAAATACTTAACGCAGATATACGTGTCCGGTTCATCTCAATGACCGGTGAAATTGTCAATCTCTCATCTTTTCTCTATGATAATTCTCGTCATAGCATTGAAATACACGATTTGGGAGCTGTAGATGCCGGTGTTTATCATCTGCAAATTTCTGATGGTGTTAATATATTCAATGGCTTTGTCATTGTTGTGAAGTGATATTTATTTTTTGTGTCATAGGATTGATATGTACAACATCTGCTTTAATGGCGGGTGTTTTGAATGATTCCATTGCGGCTCATCGTACTGACACGGTAAAAGTAACTGCGATCCGTTCTTTTTTAACCGTAGGGGAATACTCGGTACCTGTTTCCACCGTACCGCAGGAAATACTTTCGAATATTCCACTACGTCAGATTGATCATGCATTAGTATTTACACCCGGATTAACTATACAAAATTATGGTGGTCTGGGTGGATTAAAAACAGTATCTATGCGTGGCGGTAATGCGTCTCAATCTGTTGTTGCACTTGATGGAGTTGTTATAAATATGGCACAAACCGGTATGGTGGATATATCAACAATTCCTATATCATTAGTAAAAAATATTCAAGTTCAGCGAGGTGGCGGTTCGGCATTATATGGTGGAAATGCAATGAACGGTGTTGTGAATATTGAATCGGGAGACATTGATACGAATGCTCTCCGGGGGAATATTGGCATCGGTTCATTTCAAGAACTATTCGCACAATCCGCTCTATATTATCGTAGCAATGTTGGAGATATCATGGTTTCCGCTGATTATACAGCGTCGCAAGGAAATTATCCATTCATGTTTAATGAGTTTGGCAAAGATATCATACAAAAAAGAGAAAATGGCGATTTTCTTAATTCTTCCGTTGCTCTGCGTTATCGGTTAGATAATTATCCGTTTCGATTAACTTCATTATCATGGCTGCGTCGTTCTGATCGAGGCGTGCCCGGTGCAGTGTTGCAGGGTTCAACGGAACAAACAGCCGCACGATTAAAAGAAAATGATATATTCTCTTCTTTGACATTTACCGATACTCTTTCAAAAAATATTATCACTGAGGCCGGATTTTCTTTACGTCATAATACCACACATTATCAAGACCCTTTTGCACTCATTCGTGGACCTGATGGGATAGATGAACTTTATACAGCCCAAGAAGTACATGCTTTTTCTTCACTTGGAATTGTTACTTCATCATTGCTGCAACAATATCGATTCAATTATTCGTTTTTTGATTTACAAGGAACAATGATTGAAAATATTGAGGGAAGCTATGTAAAGAGATCTGCATTTTCAGCCGCAGCGCGCTATCAATACAGTGCGGAGTTTTGGGGTTCACAGTGGGAAATTCAAAGTGCTTTGCGCGGGGATTATTATTCTGATGTACGTTTTTCTCCTTCCGGTTTACTTTCTTTTTCATGGAAAAAATTTGAGATATTGAACGCTCGTTCTTCTGTATCCTATGATTTTCGTCCACCGAATTTTAATGAGCTTTATTATTTTAATTTTGGAACAAGAAATCTAAAGCCTGAGTTATCATCAACATATTCGTTTGGTATATTCGGCTATTTAGGACGAAATCTCAGTTATGAGATTGATGGTTTTATTGCCAATATACAGGATAAAATTATCGCCATACCCACAGGTCCTGCTTCGTGGAGTGCAAGAAATATCGCAGAGGTTTTCAATAGTGGTGTAGAACTTTCGTTAAAATCAGAATTATTTGATAAATCATTATTTGTACATTATGCTTATTCGTTACAGAATCCGCGCGATATGACCCAAGGACAAAGGAGCATACTGCCATATATACCACAAGAAATACTATCGCTTTTTCTCTTATATAACAATTCATTCATCTGCATCGGTACAACAGCGCAGTATTACAGTCACCGCTTTTCTTTGGGTGGTAATCAAAAAGAATCGTTTCTGCCTTCTTATGCCATAATTTCCGCATTTATCACCATAAATATTCCTTTTTCTGAAACATTAGTCCCTCAGTGTAAAATTTCTTGCGAAAATATTGGAGATAAGAACTATGTAATTATTAAAAACTATCCAATGCCGGGAAGAATGTTTCGGGTTGATATGTCATTTTCCTTGTAAACACATGAGCGAAGCTTATCGTTAACGCTTTATCCATATTCTGTAACAAAACAAAAATTCATTTGTTATTCTGTTTGATCAATAAAGGAGTTAATATGAAGTTCTTAGTTTTATCTTTACTATGTTGTTTCCATGTAACAACTTATGCGCAAACGCGTGTAAATCTTACTCTAACCGTTGATGGTATGAAAAGAGAAGTTATCGTTGTCAA
>JAYRWZ010000053.1:0-4959 GCA_041917875.1 Chloroflexota bacterium
CTCTTTCGTTCCTTTGGTGATTTCCCATGCTAACGGTAAATTTAGTGAGTAAAGATTATGTTGGACTGGTGAAGCTTTTGTATCAGATTTCATGTAGGCATCAGAAGGAATAGAACTTCCTTGATCGGAGCATTGAATCAAATTACGATAAGAATACATTGCATATTTAACATGATTTATGTTTGTGTCAATGTAATTTTCTATGTCCGTAACCGATACATTATTCAAAAAAACTATATTATATAGTTTAGAAACCAGAAAAGAAGAGTCCGGATGACACTGATATTGTGGAATAAAACGATATTCCCCAAATATGCTATCAATGTTTCTAAAATAATTTCTCACACTAGTATAGTTTGTATCAATGTTTTCCCAAGTAAAATAGGTTGTCGAATTACAATTATTTGTTACTATCGGGAAAATGTGTTTTGTAAAACAGATTGCAAAACTGCCCTTAGCATAGTGTTTATTATAAGTGCTTGAATTGACATTGGTATCAACCATAACAGAATCAGGATTGATATAACCTATTGCCGGATTATGAGCATGGACAAGCTTTAATGCAGGCTGCTGCGCTCGCAAGGAAGCGGAAAACAGCAAACTCATGAGTAAGAGTAGCCCCATAGCAATAGAAGGGGACTTGCGTTGTGCATTGCTACCACACCACGGGTGCCATGCTACGGTTTGGACATTGTTCATAGACAATTCCTTCTAAAAAATTAATAAAAATAGGCAAAAAATACGATGGTATCGGATATAAACACACCAAGGACTTTCTACCGTATAATACTCAATTAGGATAGTGTTGTTATTGTCAATGGGCAAAACTACAAAAAAAAGAGAAATACAGACATGATCATTGCCTATACTCCTCATTTTATTTTTTTCTTCCATCATTACCATCACTCAAAACTCACTATTGATTCTACCCCCTATGTACCGTCACAATGCAAAAAAGTTCCATTTTTGGCACGAAAATACCACAAAGCCGTAGAAACTCTTCAAAATTCCCCTTTCTCAGTGGTTTATGACATAAAAAACCCCTGCATACTATTGTCAATACTATGCAGGGGAATGTGATAAGTATAATAGTCTTAAAGACTATGGTGATATTATCGTATCACAGTGAGAGGGAGTGTAATCGTTGTATTGCCTGATGTGATAAGAGCCACATAATAACCTGCAGCAACATTTTCTGTATTCCACAGAACCTGTGTCTGATTTTGTGCCGTAAATACTGTTGTTCCCATAGCATCAACAATCCGAATATCTGCCGGAATATTGCCCATATTTATTGTCATGGTGCTTGCAGCGGGATTTGGCGCAATGATAATTGAATTCATCAATTCTTCTTTTATTGAAGATGCCATTTGTTTTCCTTGTGCTGTCATTTTAAAACCTGCAGCACCATAATTGGAAACAATCTCAACGGTTAATTGTCGCTGAACAGTATCTTTCGGAGTAAATTTCACACTCAAATCCAAGCTTGCTCCAATAGCCAGCGTAAGAGGCAATGCAGGATAAGTTACATCGAAAAATTCTTTATCACCGGTAAGAATTACTTGTGTAATAGATACTTCCACATTACCTGTATTTACTACTTTGATAACAGTATCTTGAGTTTTACCAATTTCGGTTTTGCCCAAATTAGGTGCAGTAAGATCGGTAATATCAATTTTGTATGCACAACCTTTGGCTTTGAGTGCGATTGTCGGATTTGTTGTTGCCGAATTACTTTCAAAGGTAAGCGATCCTGTATATTCTTGCAATTCCAATGTGGAAAAGACAATTTCCAAAGATTTTTCTTCATTCGCTTTGAGGGTAAATGGTGTTGTCACCGGTGTTAATGTAAAACCATTACCTGCAATTGTTACTTTAGTGACAGTAAGATCTGACCCGCCGGCATTGACAATTTTCGTTGCACGTTTGTGCAGTATTCCGGGTGATTGACAGCCATAATCAATAGTGGCATCTGTGGCAATGAGCGAAGGTCCTGCGGTTGGTTCTGTTACCGACAATTTAATAATTTTAGATTCTACGCTTCCGCATGAATTAAAAATGAGACATTGATAATTGCCTGCATCGGTTGTTTTCGTTGAAGTGATAATCAGCGTAGAAAGCGTATCGCCCGGACGGTTTTGTCCGCCTTTGCTCCATTTATAGCGCACATTAGGACCACCGCCAATAGCACGTAAGCGTGTGACTGTATTTGCTTTAACGACAGTGTCATTTGTTTGCGCTACAAGAGCAACACTTTTTCGTACTGTTAGCTTAAAGGGCTGTGTGGTTATGGTAGTGCCACATTCATTGGTAATAGTCACTTCATAGGTGGCGGCATCAATATCGGACGGGGAGGCAATAACATAGCTCGGACCTTGAACACCATTGATGGTTGAACCATTACGTTTCCATTCATATTGCAAATCGGCTCCAGTTGCAACTATCGTAAATTGTAATTCTTTTCCTTCACAAATGCTAGTATCACGTGGTTGTTTTGTTATTGTCGAAGCCGGAGTGAGCGATACTCTGATAGGTGCTGTTGTGGTTGCAGGCGTACATTCTCCGCTAATAACGCAATCATAGCTTTGTAAGTCATTATTTGTCAAAGCGGGCAAGAGCAATTCATTGGTGTTTGCACCATTGATATTTGTTCCTTGTTTACGCCATTGATAGGTAAGTCCGGCACCGGTAGCATTGACACGTAATCTGACGGGTTTTCCGAGACAAGCGGAAGTATCGCTGCTTTGAGAAAGAAGTTGAGGAGCGGTTTTAATAATAACGGTTGCCTGTTGACTGGTCACTTCGGAGCATCCCGTGATAACAACATCATAATTGCCGGCATCGCCAATTCCGGCGGATGGAATCGTATAAGTGGGGTTCGTTGCACCATTAATCGGTGTTCCGCCTTTTCGCCAACGGAATGTATAAGCCGCATTATTGTCGGTGGCAACACTCAGATTCACAGCTTGACCGATACATACAGAAGAATTTGCCGGTTGTGTTGTGATTGTCGGATTGGCTCTGATAGAAAATGTTGCATTGCTGACATCATTTGCAGTCGGGGTGCTTACACTTGTTACTTTCACAAGATATTGTGTGCCTGTGGGTTGATTATTGGGAATTGTCCAGTTATAAGAAGAAGGAGTAACGGCAACCGTGGCTATTTCAGACCATGCTCCACCATTATTCGTAGAAAATTCTATTTTTACATTTCCTGTTAAACCTACGGGATTCCAAGAGATAGTTCTTTCTTCACCGCGGCACCATGTTTCCCCGCCATTGGGAGAAGTAACAGTCATCGGCGTGGCCACAGTGATAGTCACATTATTCATAAAATTCCAGGCATCTCCGCCGGTGCCACCTGTTTTATCAACAGCATTGCCCACAGCTTTCATCGTATAAGTACCTGTGGAAGTCGGAGCAGTCCAATCGAATGTCCAAGTTGTTTCGCTGCCGGATTTAGCTTTACTTGTAGTATGAGTTAATTCTCCGCTTTCAATTTTAGTACCTGAACCCGCAGTCAATGTTCCGACATTTGAGCCGCCGCTATTTGTCACGGCAAGATTAAACCCCGCTTGGGGCAATGAAGAATGAGCCACCACTACTGTAAAACTTCTTTGTTCGCCCGGTGTCATAGTCACCGAACCGCTCACTCCTTGTATGCTTACTGTTGTGGCACTATTAGAGCTGCCATGGCATGTACACCCCGCCGAGGTAGATCCTGTCTTGCCGCCATTATTTGCTTGAAGCGATGAGAAACCGAATAAAAAGAAGGTGAAAAGGGCGCAAAACGTCGCATAACGTTTTATCATAATAAAAACTCCTAAGAAAAAAAATGTTTACATTTGCAGCGACACATTTTTTTTGCTTTTGTTACCGGACATAAGATAGATTTTTTGATGTAAGGGTATTGACTATGGTAAAAATGGCGGGGATATAACAATAGACTGCGAGATATTTTACGATGAAAATTTTTCGATAAGTTGTTGTATATCAATAGTGTGGTGGATTCGTGACAAGAGATGTGTTCTCATGCTTGCGCATACAATGATACTCCTTATATTTTCATGGATGATAGCGAACTTTCTCAAACCGTCACCCCATACTGTGCTGATTCTATGCAGTGTTCTACCTCATTACTGACATTCGTTTGTCGCATATTGCCATAATGACACTCATCACATCCGTATAGCTTTAGAATTAGCTTGCTGAGATAATCATCATTTGTGCCCGAAAAGCCACATTCATATCCACTATCAGTAAGAGTGTCGGTCATAGAGAACTCAAGCACTTTTAGCATAATCAAACGGAGAAACCGGCAAATTTGAATACCACAAATGAAGAGAAATATACTACACCCGATTGTAATCAGTTTGTTGTGCACATTGGCTGTTTTTATACCAAGATTACAGTGATTGTAGTGATTTGTATAATTGATTTTGTCGGTTTCTTAAGTATTTGAACAGAGAGAAATTGGAAAGAATATATACTCTAACAAAAGTGGTTTTAATTTTCAAAATACGAAATCATTGAAAATCGTGCAAATCAATCATGCACATCCTCAAAATCACTTTAATCTTAGTATATGATTACTGTAACACCTGTATAATAATGAGAGTATTATTCTGATTGTCATTCATGAGAATACAATCTCATGAAGCCGGAATAAAGGAAAAATCGAAAATGTATTAGCAATAATCCAAAAAAAAAATCATACTTTTATCTATTTTTTTTACTTGTCATAGAAAAAAATTTGGAAAGCAAAAACTAATTGTGTAAGTTTGCCATAGAGTTACATAAATGTATGTCCAATCAATATTAAGGAGCAGCCCTATGCATCCAAAGACTTATGTCAAACCCGACTTATGTCAAACCCGACTTATGTCAAACCCGACTTATGTCAAACCCGACTTATGTCAAACCCGACTTATGTCAAACCCGACTTATTTCACATCCTTC
>JAYRWZ010000054.1:0-8111 GCA_041917875.1 Chloroflexota bacterium
AAAAAATCAAGTAGAAACACAAGGGTTAAAGAAAGAGCATTTCGAAAATTTATTAGCTGAGAAAGAGAATGGTTTACGCGCTTTGCTTGCATTAACAGGTTTCGCTAACGAAAGTTTAAAAAGACTAGTGACAGTTGTTCGTGTTGCTGAAAACAAGGAACTTGCAAAACTTTTACTCAAAGATAAATGGGAAGAAACTGAACAATTAGACGCTATAAAAGAGTGGAGTGATAGCAAAATAGAAAGTATGATTAAGAAAAATGTCTATTTTAGGAAAGGACTGGTAAATTTGTTCTTTGAAGGTTCAACTGTCCCTTTCTTAACACAAACTTTACCATTGTTTGAATTAAAGAAATTGTCTATTTCTAAGTTGAAATTTGAAGTACCAGCTATGATTGATACTTTAATACGCTATAAAGAAAAAGGTAGTTATTCTGGCCAAGCCGAAAACAATCCTGAATATTTAATTAAAAGCTTATTAAAAGATATGAAAATTCCATTTGAACATGGAGATTTAGATGAACTATTTAAGCATAAATTTGACGAAAAACGTACTATGGATTTTATTATACCCAGTAAAGAGAAACCACAAATAATTATAGAAAGTTCTTTTTTGGTTACCACTTCATCTGGGCAGGGTGATAAATCTAAGACTGAAGGAAATATCAAAAAATTGATTGAAAAGTATTATCCGAAAGCAAAATTTATTGGTTTTGTTGATGGTATTGGCTGGTATGTAAGACCCGGTGATTTGAAGCGGATGGTTACCGCTTTTGATGAAGTTTTCACTTTTCATAAAAATGAATTAGAAAGATTTAAGAACTACATAGAGAAAAATTTAAAATGATCGAGACATATTTGAATAAGATACATCAAGGGGATTGTTTGGATTTATTAAAAAAGATTCCAGATAACTCTGTGGATATGACCTTTGCTGACCCACCGTTTAATCTGAAAAAAGGATATAAATCTTATAAAGACAGCTTGGCGTTACAAGAATATTTAGAATGGTGTGAGAAGTGGATTTTAGAGATGGTGAGAGTGACTAAGCCAACTGGATCAATCTTTTTGCATAACATTCCCAAATGGCTCACTTATTATGCAAGCTATCTAAACAAAGTTGCAGACTTCAAACATTGGATTTCTTGGGATGCACCAACTATGCCAATGGGTAAAACATTACAACCAAGTCATTATGGAATTTTATTTTATGCTAAAAACATAAAAGAATTGAAATTCTATGAAGTCCGCTATCCACATAAAAGAGATAGAAAAAGTAAATATTTGTCTAAAGATTACGGTGGAAAAAAGCCAATTTTACACCCTTTTGGTTCTTTAGTATCAGATGTATGGACAGATATACATCGAGTAAAACATAATAAATATCGTGACGAACACCCTTGCCAATTACCTGTACATCTATTAGAAAGAATTGTTCTCATGAGTACAGATGAAAATGATATTGTATTAGATCCGTTTAATGGTACTGGAACAACAGCCATTGCAGCAAAAAGATTAGGGAGACGATACATAGGATTTGAATTAGATAGTGAGTATGTAGCTATTACGGAAAACAAATTAATGCAGGAGAAATCAAATTCTAAATTAGGTAATTGTTGGGTAAGCTTTTACTTGGATAAAGTCGTTACTTTGCGTGATTGTGACTGGGAAGAAATAAAAGAACATTTTTACATTCCGGATAAACCCGAAGAGATTGATCATTCACCCATAATTTTGAAGTCTAAAGTAACAATTTCTTCACCACTTAAAAACGGTTATAGCACAAACATAAATGATATTAGATTGTTTGAAAAAGAATTGGGGTATTCAGTTAATGGAGTATCTAAACAGAAGTAGTTTAAAGTCCTAAGACAACAAAAGCGGCATTCAGCCGCTTTTGTTTTATTCTACCTCTATCACCCATTGTTTTTTTACAAAATAGCGGTGAATCCTTGGTTCAAGCCACATCACGGCAAAACAGCATATCACACCCGCTATAACATCCACAACATAGTGATAACGCTGATAGACCGTCGCAAATATCAACAGTACACTAAATAGTAAAAACAGATATTTGAAACGTGAACCATAACGGAACACAAGTAATAAATTCACCAATGTCATCATGGTATGTCCGCTGGGCATGCAGTTTCTGTGCACAAAAGCTTCGGGATTGAGCGAACCGCGCGGAATACCATCACCCGTATCTATAAATAATCGTGCATACTCCGTGATCCATAATCCCGGCAACTCTTGATTTGTCAAAAAGTAATTATGCAAAGTAAATCGCGGACCAATTGCGGGTAAACAGAAGTACAAAAAATATGATACAAAAAATCCGAACATTGTCAATCGTATAAGCTGATGCACTTCGCGCACTCTGCCGTCATAGTATAATTCAATGCCCAATATTATCCCGTGAAAAAAATATAGCATATAGGCAAATTGGGTTATCTCGGTCAAAAACGGCGATGAATAATTCAATAAAACATGGGTTGGGTCAGTGCCGAATATCATCCTATCCCACTCAATGAGCAATGTGTCAAAATCATGAGGATTGACAAGAGCAATAAAATTAAACACTTGGCTGAACATTATAGGTACCATGGGAATGCAATAAAAGACGCCAAGAATTCTGATAAACGGACTGTCTTTTTTTGCTGCATTCAATGCAATCATTATCACGGCACAGATAATAAAGGTATTCCACAGAATAATGGGTATTGCGCCTGTAAGACTTGTAAAAAAAATAATGCTCAAAAGTATATAAAAACCGGACATACCCATAACGTAGATGTCTTGGGTTCGCAATACTTCGGAAAGTTTTCGCCCAAAAATCAATACTTTTTCTTTCATATTTCCCTATTTGCAGATTTTAATGATTCGACTTTTTCACGCAATAGCACAAAATCTTTCGGCGATAATTCTTCCGCCCGCTTCTCGGCAATGGCAGCCAACCATGCATCATCGGCGGCAAAGGTAAATGCTTCGGTGGACTTCAAAGCATTCGATAATTTTTTACGACGCTGCTGAAAACCGGCTCTGACATAGACCATCGTTTTACGAAAATGCTCACGCGACATCAGGGCAGCACTTTGTACACAGTCGAATGTCACCACCGATGACGTCACTTTGGGCTGAGGCGAAAAGCTATGGGGCGATACATCAAAACGTCGCTTGGCAAGAGCAGAAAATGCCGTCGCTACGGTCAAAACGCCATAGTCTTTGGTGCGGATGGGTGCCGTTAATCGCATGGCAACCTCTCTTTGCATCATAATTACCGCTCTGGCAATACAGTCGGCATTATCAAAAATTCTGAATAATATCTCACTCGTCAAATTGTATGGTATATTGCCCACAATGGTCAATGGCGCATTCACAGCCGCCGCATGAGCACGCACATCAAAACGTTCTATACTTGTGTGATGCACCGTCACTTGCTCGGCAGGCAAATGCTCACGTAAATGAAGCACAGCCCTTTCATCAATCTCCACAGCATCAATGATATATCCCCTTTCTACCATAAGTTTCGTCAATGCTCCCGTGCCGGGACCGATTTCCAAGACTCTGCCGCCCCGCTCCAACTCCAATAAATCCACAATCTTTGACGCAATGTTCTTGTCCACCAAAAAGTTCTGCCCCAGATGCTTTTTTGCCTCTATCGCCTTAATATTCATAGTTCCCAATCTTGAATGTTTTCTTCACTGACGATGTAAATATAGAAAATCATAAGCAGAGAATATGCTTTTTTTTACAAAGTATGGCTTGAACATAGGCAATATGGCTTGATATTACCTGTGACAAGAGTCAATACCTTATTAAAAAAACACAATAGTATGAGCCGATTTTGTCGGTTAATGGTTATTCACAGGCAAAAGACAGCACAATGCCGGATAAGCAAGGCAGAAAAGAAGCATATCGTCAAATTTTTAACAAAATGTAAAATTTCATATCTTTTGTGCAAAAAAAGTTCATTATTTTTGCGCTTCACTTTTATGACAAGACACTATGGCAGGCGAAATACATACGACAGACCTATCAACACTCAAAATCGATCGCACCCCCGAAGCAAAATCACGGAAAGGTATCTGGATAACACTTGCAATCATTGCAGTGATGATATCGGCAATTGTCTATTTCACTATGCGTGAATCAGAGATTGAAGTTGAATCAATGCAAGTAATTAGCTCACAATCAAGTTCTGCTGAAACTATATTGACAGGTCAGGGCTATGTGGTGGCACAAAGGAAAGCCGCCATTTCCTCAAAAGCGACGGGGCGGCTTGAAGCACTGTATGTTATTGAAGGTGACAAAGTAAAACAAGGCGATATCATCGGGCGCATAGAAAGTGCTGATGTGCAAGCGGCATTAGATCAACAAAAAGCTCAACTTGAGGTTCAAAAGGCGGCACTCGAAAATGCAGCAGCCGAGTTGGAAGATGCGGAGATTTCACTTAAAAGGCAACAAGAATTGCGCAAGGAGAATGTGGGAACGCAAGCCGATCTTGACGCAGCCATCAATCGAGTGAAAAAAGCCAAAGCGCAGATATTGGCATCCAAAGCCGGAATTGCCACACAAGAGTCCGCTATTAGGGCTTCATTGGTGCAAGTGGAAAATACGATTATTCGAGCACCGTTCGATGGCACAATTTTGAATAAAAATGCAAATGTGGGTGAAGTTATTACTGCCCTTGGGGCGGCGGCGGGTTCGCGCGGTGCGGTAGTCACTTTAGCCGATATGACTTCTTTGCAAGTGGAAGCGGACGTTTCCGAATCTGCCATACAAAAAATACAGGAAACTCAACCTGTGGAGATTTCCGTCAGCGCAATTTCCAACAAAAAATACAAAGGTATTGTCAATAAAATAATCCCAACAGCAGACCGAGCCAAAGGTACGGTACAAGTAAAAATACGCTTTGAAGATATTGATGAGCGTGTGCTGCCGGAGATGGGCGCAAAAGTGAATTTCTTAAAAATGAATACTGTCATAAATCAGACAGAAGATAAACCTAAAGTATTAATACCTCAGACGGCGGTACAAACAACAAATGGGAAAAAAGCCGTTTTTGTCATCAAAGACAATACAGCACAAGAAATTACGGTCAGCACAGGTCAAAATTTTGGTGAGTATGTGGAAATAAAAAATGGCTTAATGAATGGTGATGTGATAATTATTGCACCTTCCGACAACATACGACAAGGCAGCAAAGTACAGATAAAAAAATAATATACATTTTTCTCGGAGGTTTAATGTCGGCAATTATTTCAGTACAAAATTTGTCCAAAACATACAAAAGGGACAAACAAGAAATTACGGTTCTCAACAATGTTTCACTCGAAATTGAACGAGGCGATTTTATTGCGCTTATGGGACCTTCGGGTTCCGGTAAAACAACATTATTAAATATCATTGCCGGCATAGATCGCCCGACAACAGGCAATGTTATTGTTGCAGATACCAATATCGCATCATTATCGGAGACACAATTAGCAAAATGGCGGTCAAATACCATTGGCTTTATTTTTCAATTTTACAATTTAATCCCTGTATTAACTGCCTATGAAAATGTGGAGTTACCGTTAATGCTCACACCGCTAACAAAAGCAGAGCGCAAGCGTCAAATTGAACTTGCATTATCGGTAGTCGGTTTGGGCGACCGCATGCACCATTATCCGAGACAATTATCAGGCGGTCAAGAACAAAGAGTAGCCATAGCTCGTGCAATAGCTACCGACCCCGATATATTTGTTGCCGATGAGCCCACAGGAGATTTGGACAGAGTATCAGCAGAGGATGTTTTGACATTATTGGAACGCTTGAATAAAGAATTCGGCAAAACGATTGTCATGGTTACGCATGACCCGCATGCGGCAAAAAGAGCTAATACAACCCATCACTTGGAAAAAGGTGATCTCATAGAACGAGGGGTGTAATATGAATATGGTTCATTTAGTGGCGAAAAATTCATTCCGTCATATCTTGAGGGTTTTCTTAACTATTGCCGGTATAGCCATTGCTGTTTTAGCTTTCGGTTTATTAAGAACAGTTGTCACAGCATGGAATGCCGGTGTAAGTGCTTCGTCGCCCAATAGATTAGTCACAAGGCAAGCTGTTTCTTTTATTTTTCCCTTACCTTTTGCATATCGGGATCAAATTGCACAACTTAACGGCATTGATCATGTAACATTTCTTAATTGGTTTGGCGGCGTTTATAAAGATAAAGATCAATTCTTTGCGCGGCTGGCTTGTGACCCTGAAACTATATTTAAAGTATATCCGGAATATAAACTTACCAAAACAGAATATGAAAATTTTGTCAAGGAACGAAATTCTTGTGTGATTGGCACTGAGTTGGCGAAACGATATAATCTGAAAATTGGCGATTTAATGAATATTGATGGTGATATTTATCCCGGAAAATGGCAATTTACGGTCAGAGGAATTTACACTCCACGTACCAAAAATGATGATGCTTCACAAATGTTTTTTCATTGGAATTATATCAATGAAAAGATAAAAGCGGAATCGCCGACACGCGGTGATGAAATCGGGTGGTTTGTCATACGTATCAAAGACCCGAATCAGTCAGCAGCAATATCAAAATCCATTGATCAATTATTTGCTAATTCCCGCGCAGAAACTAAGTCAGAATCGGAGGGCGCATTTCAGCAAGGATTTGTTGCTTCGTCGGCTGCCATATTATCCGCCATAAATATTATGTCATACTTGATTATCGGGATTATTCTATTGGTGCTATGCAATACCATGATTATGACAGCAAGGGAACGCACCAGAGAATATGCAGTACTCAAAACATTAGGATTTACTACAAAACATCTTTTGATATTTATCTCCGGTGAATCGCTCTTTATTTCAATTATGGGTGCAGGTCTTGGTATTCTCTTTCTGACTCCTTTGGTGCAAAGTTTTGAATCGGCATTGCCGAAAGGATGGTTCCCTGTTTTCTATGTGGAACCCGGCACCTATTTACTCTCGGCAGGTTCTGCATTAGTAGTAGGTGTGGCTGCCTCTATTGTGCCCATGTATCGAGTATTTACTACAAAAATTGTTGATGGTTTACGATTTAACGGCTAAGGAGGAAAAACAATGAAAATACCAATGTATTATATATGGAAAAATTTTATTGCACGAAAATTAACAACAGGCATCACGGTTAGCGGTATTGCACTTGTGGTTTTTGTGTTTGCAGCGGTGCTTATGATGGCTGACGGAGTGAAGAAAACGCTTGCCGGCACAGGTTCCGAAAATAATGTGGTCATAACGCGCAAATCATCAACGGGTGAAATTACGAGCATTATTGATCGGGCAGTTGCCGAGTTGATTTCGACAATGTCATTTGTGAAAAAAGATATGGATGGCAAAGCTCTTATCTCTAATGATGTTGTTGCCATTATCAATTCCGAAAAAATTGACGGCGGATTGAGCAATGTTGCCGTGCGAGGAGTTTCTGAGCCGGCATTAAAAATTCGCAATAAAATCACCATTATCAAAGGTCGTATGTTCAATTTCGGTTCACGCGAGTTAATTATTGGCAGAGCACTCCCCTCGCGCTTCAAAAATTCTTCCATTGGTGACAAAATAAAATTTGCCGGAGATTTATGGACAATCGTCGGAGAAATGGATGCCGAAAAATCAGGATTTGAATCAGAGCTATGGTGCGATGCCACACAACTATTACAAGCATTTAACAGAACTGATTACTCTACGGTAACATTTACGCAAGCTGACAATACCTCAATTCAACAAATGAAAGCTACTTTTGCCGGTGATAAAAGACTCAATCAATTTGAACCGGAAAATGAACGGAGATATTATGAAAAGCAATCAGAAGCAATGCGTTTATTTATTCAAATTTTAGGAATTACGGTGACAGTAATATTCAGCGTGGGCGCTATGATCGGAGCAATGATTACAATGTATGCTTCTGTTTCCAATCGTACAAAAGAAATAGGCACATTGCGCGCATTGGGATTTCAGCGATTTTCTGTGATGACAGCATTCCTGATTGAAGCGTTAATTACATCCATTGTTGGCGGATTTCTTGGTTTACTCTTAGCATCCTTTTTACAGTTCTTTTCTATTTCGACCTT
>JAYRWZ010000055.1:0-2203 GCA_041917875.1 Chloroflexota bacterium
CCCACAGGCATTTGTGAGGCCCGTGCCAAGTGGTTCGGTCTTGGGTGGGGTTAGCATGAACACTGCTCAGGTTCTTACTATCTTAGATTATGCCGGTTTTGACATTATATTAGTAGAAACTTTAGGCGTAGGTCAATCGGAAACAATGGTCTATAATGTCACTGATATGTTTGTTCACCTCTACAATCCATTATCAGGCGATGAAATCCAAGGTATAAAACGAGGAATAATGGAACTTTCTGATTTGTTTCTTATTACAAAATGTGATGGCGACTTTATGCACGAGGCATTACTAACTGAGCATAAATTGAGAAATGCGCTTTCTTTTTTGCGTCCGACATATCAAGCATGGAAAACAAGAATTATTCGTACCAGCTCTTTGGATTCAATGAATTTTGATGAAATTCTCGAAACCATCAATTCTTTTTTTGCAATAGAATCAATTCTGATTCAATCGCGTGAACGTCGTGAAAAGTTAGTAGAACAACAATCTGTTGACAGAATAAAAAATACACTCATGGAAATTATTATCTCCGATGAGTGTACACGAAAAAAATATGATACATTATTACGAGAAATTCAATTTGGCAAAATCACCGAATTTCAAGCCGGACAAGAATTATTGAACTTGTATAAAGAGAACTCTATTCAGTCCAAGGACAAGCCACAAAATGAGACTGAGTAATTTCTGATAACACAGGTACATCCTGCGCGCATGACGGCTTCGCTATCGGACATCTCGTTCTAAACCCACAACCGCTTGGTTTGTTGAGCGGTGTAGGAATATCGCCATGTAATACCACTCTTTGTTTATGTTGTTTGGCTCTGGGATCGGCAAGAGGCACAGAAGACAATAAAGCTTTACTGTAGGGATGTGATGGTTCAAAATAGACTTTATCGGCATTTCCTAATTCCACCATATTTCCTAAGTACATCACAGCAATCCGATTAGAGATATGATGAACTACCGATAAATCATGTGCAATAAAGAGATATGACATGCCGAATTCTTTTTGAAGGTCTTGCATCAAATTAATTACTTGTGCTTGCACCGAAACATCTAAGGCGGAAACCGGTTCGTCACAAATAATTAACTCGGGGTTAGTTGCCAATGCACGTGCTATACCGATACGTTGTCTTTGACCGCCGGAAAATTCATGGGGAAAACGTTGCGCATACTCCGGCTGCAATCCGACTTTTTCAAGCAACCATGCAACTTTTTCTTCAATCTGCTTAGCCGATAATTCCTTTTTATGAATTTCTAATGGTTCAGCAACGATTTGCTGCACTGTTAATCGAGCATTGAGCGAAGAGTACGGGTCTTGAAATATCATCTGTATCTTTGATCTGAAGGGCTGCATTTTCGATTTTGAAAGGGGCAAGATATTTGTTTTATTACCCTTCTCATCAATGTAATTTACTTCCCCGTCCAATATAACATCGTGATTGACAAATCGCAAAATATTGATGAGTGCTCTTCCAACTGTAGTTTTTCCACAACCGGATTCACCGACTAATCCGACTGTTTCACCACGATTCAAGGTGAAAGAAACTCCATCCACTGCTTTGACATCAGCGACTTTTCTTTGCAATACACCGTCATAAACAGGAAAATATACTTTTAGATTTTTTACTTCCAATAATGCTGTACTCATTCTGTTACCTCATCTAAAGAACCGTGTTTTACTAAATGACACCGGACAAAATGCTCCGGTCCTATTTCAATTAAGGGTGGTTCAGTTGTCTCACATATATCCATTTTTTCATTACATCTTGTACAGAATTTACAGCCGACAGGAAAATTCAAAATACTGGGAACATTCCCGGGAATTGCTTCTAATCTATCTAACTTATTGCCTTTTGAAGTATGCGGAATTGACTTCAATAATCCACGGGTGTAAGGGTGCAATGGTTTATCGAATAAATCCATGACTTCCGCAACTTCTTGAATTACACCACCATACATCACAATTACGCGATGACACATTTCAGCAACAACTGCAAGATCATGCGTGATAAGTAATATGGCCGCTTCTTTGCGCTTCTCTTTTAATTCCAACATTAAATCTAATATCTGTGCCTGTATAGTGACATCTAATGCAGTTGTCGGTTCATCGGCAATAAGTAGCGAAGGATTACAAGCCAAAGCAATTGCAATCATCACTCTTTGGCGCATACCTCCGGAAAATTGATGCGGATAATC
>JAYRWZ010000056.1:0-7882 GCA_041917875.1 Chloroflexota bacterium
CTTATCTGCAATTTTACTCCAATAGAATGAACAATCCCAATCAATGGCAAGTTGCTTCCATTCGTTCCGAATTATTCACAACCGGTGCAGTACTCATGGCAGGTTCGCCTGTCTCAGGAGGGCTTAAATTTTTTGGTGGCAAGACGATTGATCAAACCGATGCAAGCCAAGACGAAGTATTTCGGATAGGAAATAGTTCTATTGGTGTCAATTTTGATGATGACACAGGAGATAATGGTGTTCCGCCAAGACAATTACCTTTACCCGGTGTTCAATTCGAAACATTCGCTAAAATTACCCCGAAAATGAGAATCACTGGCGGGCCATGCTTAACCTGTACAGAAGCTGTACCCGGAATAAATACACGATACCCAACATTAGAATGGGGTATTGCCACACATGATATTGCTATTTCTGTGCTTGGCAAAGAAGGAGATGCTATTTTTCGTACTGCCGGTGTATGCCAGCGCGATATGAGAATGTCAGTACAAGGTCATGGAACAAATGCAGCATTTCAAAAATTCCGTATTGAAACAGGCAGTATTGAAGGCGGTATAACGGAAAAAGCCGTTTTTGGTGCTCACATTGGATCAACAGCAACTCCGTTTCCTGCATATCATGGCAATCAAGAAAGAACACATTCCATACTTGAGTTGCGCAGAAGTGATAGAAAAGATGGTAATTCAAACCCAAATGACCCACCACGATTTCGTGATCAAAACAATATCCTCCGCTTTACCAGAGTTGACCAGTTTTATAGCCAATTACCGATTCCTAATTCAATTTCATGGTTAGTTGGGGTTGATGGTATGAGCACAAATACAGATATAGCGGGGTTTTTGGGACATGAAACAGGACAAACTGCTGATCAATTTAAAATCAATAATGATGTATTTCGTATTTGTCCAATGCGAGTCAGTGGTACGAAGATAGCTCCGACAGAATATCCGACAGGAGATGTACCCGGGATATCAATCAATGCTGAGGGAAGAGTTGCTATTGGTTGTAATGCAAATCAACCCTTTAGTGGCATTACAGATCCGGTAAATCTAAAAACGAATTATCTTCTTGCTGTAAAAGGTTTGGTCGTTGCACAAGAAGTTGTGGTCACTAATACTACATGGGCGGACTTTGTGTTCAAACAAGACTATAAATTACGTCCGCTCGATGAAGTAGAGCAATTTATTAAAGATAATGGTCATTTACCGGATGTACCTTCTGAAAAGGAAGTACAAACAACCGGGGTTGATTTAGGTAAAACAGATGCAATGTTACTTCAAAAAATTGAAGAACTTACTTTGTATATGATTCAGCTTAAAAAAGAAAATGATGCCTTAAAACAAAAAGTTGAACAATTATCACCATCGCAAGGGGAATAACAATGAAAACTCTTTTGTTGAGTATAGCAGCACTCCTGCTTTGCTCGTCATTATATGCCCAGCAATGGGAAAAAATACAATATCCGGAAATCTATTATACATCGAAAATACCGAGTCTTAATAAGCCCAGATTAATTGTGCATAATAATATTATCTATGCTTTGCCAACTCAATCATTACCACTTTATACTTCCAAAGATAATGGCAGTACATGGCAAATGTGTGATACGAATGCATTGAGAAATTTAGGTCTGTTGCACAATGGTTCGCTTGATTGGTACATTGGTAGTATCGATTTTACAAAATCTGCTGCATTCGCTATGATAAGTACAAATACTAGTAACATATCAGGAAATTTTCTCGCTCGTTCCCTTGATAATGGACAGACATGGCAATTCATTGATTTGTCTTCTATTTCACAGAATGCTATTGATTCCAATGTATATAATGTTACAGCCGATAATGAAACTGTTATTGTCAGTACAGGAGGTTCGGGCAATACAAATCTTTTTATTTCCAGAGATGAGGGTACTACATGGAAAGAAATGGGCTTACCCAAAAATATTGTTTCTCCAAATGGTAATATCGCATTATTTCAAAATTCATTGATGTATGATGGACAGTTTTATGATGGGAAGGAATTAAGTAATAAAGGATATCAAGGGCGATTTTATCTTATTCCAGACATCAATAATCCTATATCACAAAAACTTAGTAAATTCCCGACTGAGGTTGATTATGCAGATAAAGACGAAGATTATCTCACTTGCGATCGTCTGGGAGTTACAGGGGACTTTTTTACTTGTGATGATTACCTCGCATATATTAATAATACTTGGGGATATAAAAGTTCTCTCTTACCTTTCACGCCGGAACTGATGAAAGATATAGATTATGATATATCACGTCCCTATGAAGTTCGTGGTTTTGGGTCATATTATGATACACCCGGTGTTCTGTACTTTACTTTAATAGTAAGAAGATTAAGTGATAGTGCAACAGTCAATCGTTATGTTAAGTTATCTTATCCTTATAATGGTAAATTTGAGAAGATATCCGATGATATTATAGTAACAAAAGAATCGAAAAAGCCCCGGATTTTACCATTAAATGCTATTACCGACAATGCCACGTTTGTGAGAAATGATTTACGTGAATTATATCGTTTTCAAAAGTCTTCAGTATCAGTGGAAGAAGAAATCCAATATGCGAATAATACTATGACATTGCAACCACATCCCGCCAAAGATCAAATAAATATTCGTTTTACGACACCCCAAAACGGTCTCTATCATTGTGAATTACATGATATGATGGGTGCGAAAATAGTATCATTGGGCATGGCTCCCTTACAACAAGGACAGCAATGGAATCTTGATGCCGATATACATTCTGTACCCAATGGCTATTATCGCGTAATTATCAAATCTCCGACACAGGTTTTTTCTCTACCATGTCTCATTCATAAATAAGGAGAATAACAATGAATAAGAACATTATAATAAATACCTTTATATTTTTCATGCCATGTTTCCTTATTGCGCAGCAATATAATTTACCTACGTATGATGCGACGGTGATGCCTTGGGCTAAAGAATATTGGTATCATCTTTCACCTACTTCAACAACATTAACTCAAGAAAATTCCGGTGAGGACTGGCCCTATCGGGTTATCAAAGACGGTAATGGCAGCAATGCTAAATATGTTCTTGTTGGCTATGCGCGTGGTACGGGCGAAGGTGATCCCACTCTTAACACTTGTAATACAAATGGAACAACTCATAAAGTTGGCGGCACCATTGTTAAACTTGATAATAATGGTGATGTTTTGTGGAATAAACTGTATGCAGAAAAATCTGATGCTAATAATAGAGCGGGACTAAATCAACTTACGGAATTGCACGGTTTGGTAAAAACTACGGAAACTGTTGAAGGTGAAAGTACGGAGTATTATATAGCAACAGGATTTACTTCGATTTTGCATCGTTTTCCGCATAATCAAATTTCAACAACTATACCTGAGCCATTATTTCCTGATGCCAATACTGCTTACACCGTTAGAAACTGCAATAAAGACAGCATAGATGACAATCCGGCAACAATTTATTTTCATGAAAAAAACCTCTTTCATGGTTGGGTCAATGGTGATAATCGTCGTGTTATTTATGTTGCCAAAGTAAGGGCAGATGATGGTACGATTGTTTGGGAAAGAACATATAATACAGCAAATAGAGCTGATTATACATCGACTGTATGTGATAATTATCGTGCAATGGGCTGGGATATCGAGGTCTTATCAAATGGCAATTATCTTGTCGTGGGTTGCGCCCCCAATATGAGCGTCACACAAAATTTTCATTGGAAAAATGCAGGGCAAAGCACAAAAAATATGCAGATGTATATGATGGAGTTAAAACCCAATGGAGAAAGAGTGTGGATACAAATTTATGATCCGGCAGCAGGTACAGGATTTACAGCAGAACGATGGAGTGTTGCCTATTCCATAGCGCGTAAACCGGGCACAAATGATTTTGCAATAACAGGCAGATTTTTAACAGACCAAGGATGGGCACTGCCGGCAGTACATGGAGGAAGTGCGGCTACACGAAGCCGTTGTTTTGTCGGTACATTCTCGTATGCTGGTGGCGGCACGCCTCCAACGATTACCTATCAAGCTCTGAATAATAGTTTTGATGCGGGTATTAATAATAGTTTGAGTCATTTGGCAACCGAAGTTGATTTTTCAATAGAATCAAACCCAAAAATTCTTGTACCAATGATTTCCAATTGTACAGAATGTTATGATAGTTGGACAGGAGATGCAGAAGGGCGTGTGATTGCTTTAGATTATTCTACTCTCAACAAAGCATATTGTACGAATGCATTGCCTGATATCGAAGCATTTGATTTGCGTATGGGGATTACCCCCACAAGTGATGGCGGCTCGGCAGTTATTTCTGCAAAAATACCATTTCGTTATAAATTTCTTGAACCTAAATTTGGATTTTCAACTGCCAAAGTTGGTAGTGACGCCACAGCAGCAAAATTAAATGCAAGTGGTATAGTGACCAAGTGTATGACCTTTGATGCACAAAATGTGAATGGTCAATGCCCTAAGGATGGTAAAGAACAGGAATGTCTTTATTCTATAGTTGAGAATAGTGAAAGTGGTACACCCTATTATGTGATCTGCGGCAATACAAGCAGCAATGCCGATGATCATTATTCAGTCAAATTCAAATTTGATTGCCCCTCCGGTACCGGAATTACGGACATAGGGGGCTATACAGACATTACATCCGTCATTAGGCCAAGTTGGAGAAAAATAATAAATTCAACTGCATATAACTCAAATCCTTCTACAAGTGAGTTGATTGATATTCGAGCAGGAAAAACTATTCATCTAACCCCGGGATTTCGCGCACAATCGAATGGTGGTGTTACTCATCTTCATATTGATACATTCCGTTGTGATGAATGTGATTAATGGGATTGTACACAGTCTATACAAAAAGACTCCCTTACTAAAAAGTGAGGGAGTTTTTTTTTTGTATTATAGAGTGAATTGTACGAATACTATACCCGGATTAAGAATTTCTGAATCTTCTGTTTTTCATAACCTTATCACCCAAGAACATCAATCATGAAAAATTCTAAAATCACTTTAATCCTCATATAATTCATTGTATTGCAATGTATTCTTGGTATATAAAAAAAATCGCCGCCTCGTTTCCGAGAGCGGCGACTGCCCTTGTGATGTGGTGGTGAATATTTTCTATGCAAGTTCAAAGCGATCAAGATTCATAACTTTATTCCATGCAGCTGCAAAATCGTGCACGAATTTTTCCTGACCATCCGCACAAGCATATACTTCGGCAAGTGCGCGCAGTTCGGAGTTTGAGCCGAAGATAAGGTCAGCGCGAGTAGCAGTCCATGCCACTTCACCGGTAGCACGATTGCGACCTTCAAACACTTCTTTATCATCAGATACTGCTTTCCATGTGGTGTTCATGTCTAATAAATTGACAAAGAAATCAGTACTTAATGTTTCTTTTTTCTGTGTAAATGCACCATGTGCTGACTGATCATAATTGGTATTCAATACACGCATACCGCCAATAAGCACAGTCATTTCGGGTGCTGTTAAGGTGAGTAATTGTGCTTTATCTACCAATAATTCCTCAGTAGAAACAGTATATTTTTGTTTGAGATAATTACGGAAGCCATCAGCTATCGGTTCAAGCACAGCAAATGAATCCACATCGGTTTGGTCTTGCCAAGCATCCATGCGTCCGGGTGTAAACGGCACAGTGATGGAATATCCGGCATTGTGCGCAGCTTTCTCAACCGCAGCACAACCGCCCAAGACAATAATATCGGCAAGCGATACTTTTTTACCATTTGTTTGTGCGGCATTAAATTCCGCCTGTACTTTTTCCAATGCGGCAAGTACTTTTGCTAATTGAGCCGGATTATTCACAGCCCAATCTTTTTGGGGAGCCAAGCGTATTCTTGCACCATTAGCACCACCGCGTTTGTCCGATCCACGGAATGTCGAAGCCGAAGCCCATGCTGTTGAGACTAATTCCGCTATAGATAACCCCGAGTTCAAAAGTGTTTGTTTTAAGGAAGCAATATCATTATCATCAATCAAAACATGATCAACGGCAGGAATAGGGTCTTGCCATACTAAGACTTCGGATGGAACTTCCTGTCCTAAATAACGAGCAATCGGTCCCATATCGCGATGCGTTAATTTGAACCAAGCACGTGCAAAAGCATCAGCAAATTGATCGGGATTTTCGAGAAAACGGCGTGAAATTTTTTCATATTCAGGATCGAAACGCAAGGAAAGATCCGTTGTCAGCATTGTCGGTAATTGTTTTTTCTCGGCATCAAAGGCATGAGGAATAATGGCTTCCGCATTTTTTGCCACCCATTGATTGGCACCGGCGGGACTTTTTGTTAATTCCCATTCATAGTTAAATAAATTTTCAAAATAATTATTGCTCCATTGAGCGGGAGTTGTTGTCCATGTTACTTCCAGCCCACTGGTGATTGCGTCCGCAGCTTTGCCTGAACCAAAAGAACTTTGCCATCCCAAGCCCTGCAATTCAATATCGGCAGCTTCGGGCTCGGGTCCTACATGGGAGGCAGGTCCGGCACCGTGTGTTTTACCAAAGGTGTGACCACCGGCGATGAGCGCTACCGTTTCTTCATCGTTCATTGCCATACGAGCAAATGTTTCACGAATATCTCTTGCGGCAGCCAATGGATCAGGATTTCCGTTAGGTCCTTCGGGATTAACATAAATAAGCCCCATTTGCACTGCTGCCAGAGGATTTTCTAAGTCACGATCACCGCTGTAGCGTTTATCATCAAGCCATGTACTTTCATTGCCCCAATAGACATCTTCTTCGGGTTCCCACACATCTTCACGCCCACCCGCAAAGCCAAATGTTTTGAAGCCCATTGATTCCAAAGCCACATTGCCCGTGAGGACAAATAAATCAGCCCAAGAAAGTTTGCGACCATATTTTTGTTTGATGGGCCACAAAAGGCGGCGAGCTTTATCAAGATTTGTATTGTCGGGCCAACTGTTGAGTGGAGCAAAACGCATTTGTCCGGCACCTGCGCCACCACGACCATCACCCGTGCGGTATGTACCCGCGCTGTGCCATGCCATGCGAATAAAGAAAGGACCATAGTGACCAAAATCGGCGGGCCACCAGTCTTGTGAATTGGTCATTAAAGCATGAAGATCTTGTTTTACTGATTCTAAGTCAAGACTTTTGAACTCTTTAGCATAATTAAAATTGCCACCCATAGGGTTAGACAAAGAAGAATGTTGGCGTAATATGTTCAATTTTAACTGATTGGGCCACCAATCGCGATTGCGTGTACCGCTGCCGGCTACGCTGTGTTTTAAGCCGTGAACAGGACATTTGCTCATGTCATTTGAAGTGTTTTCCATTGTGTTTTCCTGATTTAATGATTCGTAAAAGTTTGTTCCATCATGAAAGCCGAGATTATCGGCTCATTGACCGATTACAAAAATCGTAAAAACAACCTTATTGAACAAATTGATTTTATAGATTATCGTATCGTTTTTATCAATAACGATTGACTTTCATTTGACGTGTATTTGCAGCGAAGATATTGCGAAGAGGTAAAAGAGCTTGGATTTCTATACATTTCTTATTGCATATAAGATTCACTATAATAAACTTCATTCAACATACACGATGCATTTTTATTTGGTAGATAGTCAAAAAAGTCATAAATTTACTTAACGATGTTAATATCTACGTATAACTTGTTTTATTCATTTCTCAATCCTACTTATGAAAATAAGTACTAATCCGACAAGGAAATCCGACAAGGAAATCCGACAAGGAAATCCGACAAGGAAATCCGACAAGGAAATCCGACAAGGAAATCCGACAAGGAAATCCGACAAGGAAATCCGACAAGGAAATCCTCGCAATTGGAAACTTAACCTA
>JAYRWZ010000057.1:0-5020 GCA_041917875.1 Chloroflexota bacterium
CCGCCAGCCGGAATTTACACAAATAGATGTCGAAATGTCATTTGTCGAACAAGAAGAAATAATTACTTTGGCAGAAACATTTATAGCGCGAGTATGGAAAGAAATCAAAAATATTGACATACAATTACCATTGCCAAGAATGTCATGGCATGATGCAATCACACGCTATGGCAGCGATAAGCCGGACTTACGATTCACCATGGAAATAATTACTATCACTAACAATGTGAGAAATAGTGAATTTTCAGTATTTAAGGCCGCAGCGGCAGTGCCCAATGGCTCGATTGCTCTCATAAATGCAAAAAATTGCGCATCATTTTCTCGCAAACAAATTGACGATATTACTGAACATTCTAAAAAATACGGAGCAAAGGGTTTAGCGTGGATAAAAGTAAATGCGGACGGCATACAATCGCCCATAGCTAAATTTCTTTCCGAGCAAGAAATGCAGGATATCATTCGGGTAAGTGGTGCCGAACAAGGCGATTTATTACTTATTGCTGCGGCTGAATTTGAACGCTGCTACACCATTCTCGGAGCTGTTCGTACGGAAATTGCACGTGTCACGGGAATTCTCGAACAAGTAAAAAACAATTTCTCATTCCATTGGGTTATAGATTTTCCATTACTCGAATTTTCCGAAGAAGAGCATCGTTGGGTAGCGCGTCATCATCCATTTACGGCACCTAAAAATGAAGATTTGCATTATTTATCTACCTCACCGGAAAAAGCGCGGGCTATCGCTCATGATTTAGTCATTAATGGCTATGAAGCAGCGGGAGGCAGCGTCAGGATACATCAAAATTCAGTGCAAAAAACAATGTTCGACCTTCTGGGCTTTACCCCCGAAGATGCACAAATCAAATTTGGATTCCTTCTTGACGCTTTACAATACGGTGCGCCGCCGCATGGTGGTATTGCTTTTGGTTTTGACAGATTAGTTATGTTGCTTGCCGGTACGGATAATATTCGCGATGTTATTGCATTTCCTAAAACATCCAGCGGATTATCCCTGATGGATGGTGCCCCTACGGCTGTGGATAATCGTCAGTTACAAGAGCTTGGCATACGACTTGCTGAAAATAATTCTCAACAATAATCAATTCACTTTATTGATAAAAACCTAATGAAAAGGCGTGATATTCTACAAGTACTTGGGCTCATGGCTGTTAGTGCCGTGATGTCTCCTCTTGCAAATGCAGTTGATCGAAAGCTCTTGAACAGTATTATGCAAAACACAGACAAAGAGGCAACATCTCGCTATATTCTTGATCAATTACTTGCAAAAATTACATCAGAAAATTATCAATCACGCCCTATCGGTTTTATTATGGGGGAATTAGGGTTATTGTTGTTGGGCACTGCTTATGTGGGAGGAACTCTCGAAGGACCAACGGAACAATGCCGGGTGGATCTAACAGGTTTAGATTGTGTGACATTCTTTGAAAATATTTTATGTCTGGCTCGCATAACCAGACAAGGTAAAAAAACCATGAATGACTTGATCAATGAAGTCACTATGACTCGGTACCGTGGTGGACTATTGCGTGGCTATACTTCGCGCTTACATTACACTTCCGAATGGATTATGGATAATGTGTCAAAAAAAATCGTAACCGATATTACAAAAGATTTAGGAGGTATAGTGTTCCCGCTCTCAGTGTCATTTATGTCACAACACCCCCAATACTATCCGCCCTTGCAAAACAATCAACAAGAAATAGATACTATCCTTACCATTGAACAAAATATCAACCAACACACGCATTACTATATTCCCAAAAAAAATGTAAAAAAAATTGAAAATAAGTTAATGACCGGTGATATTATAGCCATTGCAACCAATAAGGAAGGTTTAGATTACGCTCATACGGGTATTATCTATAAAGACAAAAAAGGAAAATCTCGCTTTTTACACGCTTCACAAAAGCAAAAAAAAGTAATTCTCGACACAACAATTTCTGCATATCTTAAAACCGTCCCATCTCATATTGGTATATCCGTAGCTCGACCATTACCAATATAGATGATGACAATAAAAACAAACAGATAAAACCGCAGTTATTCCACAAAAATATTCACTATGGAATTGGGTATTTGGTTTTGTAAATAAGAACAAGGGAATCTAATTTTTTCGTAAAATAAGTCAATTTTTGTGGAGCCACTGCGCCGTCCCAAACATAAACACTTTTTGTTTTGTTGTCATCACCTGCAAATATTAATCTCATTTGGACCTTATCAGGCATATCGTCATTATTACCATAGAAATCTTGATAATTCCACACTTCTTTTACGGAAAATTGCGCTACCATGTATTTAAAAAGAGTTGTATCTTGAAATACCACACGTTTTTCCGTCAATGTATGTTTTGGTGGTTCCGGGGTGAAAGCAGATTTACTCCAATGAAAGACAATGGAATCCTTTGTTATTAGCAGTTGGTTTGGCAGTGGCTGAGGCGTAAGACCTTGATGTACAAAATAATCAATACTCTTTATCTCTTGAGGAAAATTACTGTCTGTAATGTGTTCTTTACAACTGTGTAGTGCCATACCTGAAAGACACACTAACACAAATCCCAATATATATTCTTTTTTCATAATATTATTCCTTTATAGTATCGTGAGTATTAAGAATTAAGGTTTTTAATGCATCATTTTCTTTTTTCAATTGAATCATATAGAGCGTAAGTTCTTCTACTTTTTGTAAGAGTTTTACTTGCATTTTGCCGATTTCAATGCCGCCATTATTTTTTACTTCTTTTTCATTGGAAATATCGGGTAAATGCCCATTATCATCAATAAATTTTTCAACATCTTCTAAGCTGCGCAGCATAGCCCTTTTCAAAAACAAAATCAGCCCAATTAACTAAAGTAACGACTACTTTGGTGGAGAAATATAAAAGCTGCTCCCTCAAAAAAAGAGGAAGCTGCTACATATCACTCCCTTGACTATATTCCTATCGAATTATCATAAATGTTTGTGTTAATACTTGCCCTCCCGACTGTGCCATAACAATATACATACCGGCAGGAAGATTTGCCAACTCATATCGTGCTGTCAAAATCAAAGCAGATTGTGATAATTTTGACGGCATTACATGTAATCGTGTACCAAGTGAATTTATGAGCATCAGATCACCACTTTTCTCTCCTTCAATTCGTATATCAATATAATCAAAAGCAGGATTCGGTGCTAATGACATTTTTGGTACTATTGATGTCGCACTGTGTGTTGCGTCTATAATTTTTCGTTCGGAAGGTTCATTTGGTGACATTGCAGTTGTTCTGTCGCATGATGTACCAGTTGAATATCCGGCATCACTTTCCATAATTATTTTTACGGGAGGATTACCCGGAGTGAATGCAGATTCTCCTATTGTGCATTGTGGCATTCCAATATGAAATCGTATTTTTTGATTGGCTCCATCACGCTCAGGCACCCACAAACATTCTTTCAGCACAATACGCTTAGCCGCAGACACATCACCGCCATACTCTCGATGAAATTGAAAAGAATGATTATTTATTGCACTTAATGGCGGTGTTGTCCATGATTTACCACCACCAAGACGTATCTCCGTAGGAGCATGATAATAGGCAACACCATCTGGTATAATGCTGATTTCTAATTGCTTTTCATCCTCTTCCGTATAACGATTATAGAGTTCTACCGGGGAATTAGACATTATACCAGCGAGTTCTAAAGGCGGATTTATTCCCGGATATAGCCAATTACTTAATCTTGTAGCATTAGTACCGCCACCATTCCAAGATATCGAGATTTTCCCAAAACTATTAAACTGTGGGCCTTTATCAAATTGTTGCCAACAATAAAATTGATTATTGCTAGAAAGTTGCCCTATAACAAGCATTTTTTCATTGAGTAAAGCAGCTCCCGAAGAACCGCCCTCCGTTGATCCTTCATATCCCATATAGCAACCTAAGTAATTTGTTGATTCATCTGCGGAAGTTATACTAAAATTACCATCATGGCAACGATGACCGCGTGCTGGACTATGAAAAAGATATTGAGGATATTGATTTGTATCATTCATAATAAATGAAACTTTCATAATGTCTCCGGCAGGGTGATGGATGACGGTACCGGATATTGGTAGTTCTGTTTTTCGAGACCAACCGGCATAATATAACATTTCTGAAGGTGGGATTTGAAATTCACCCCCATCGTTTTCCGTACGTATTTCAAGTAACGCCATATCTGTTTCGCGATACAATGCACGTGTAATGGCAGAAGAAAAGATTTTATTCCCAACATTGGCATTTGCCTGTGCCTCTGTTCCATTATCACAATTATTACTCCACCAGTTAAAAACAAAAGCCATATAATCAGTATTCTCTTCTACCTGTGAAATTGTACAATCAATATTTCGATTTAGACAATGCCAAGCTGTTAAAATATATGGCTTAAAATCTTCAGCACTATTATTGAGTAGAGTTCCCGTACAAATATTCAGATCTTGATCATCAGCATTTTCAATGACACACACTGCATGTTTTTCAACACACCAATAATCATTATTACAATTTACATTAGTATTGCATTCAATTTCTGATCCTCCAAATTTTCTTAGAATAGTTTCCGAATTTTCTTTTGATTTTGGTAATGAAAATGCGAATGTACTTATGGGATAATATCCTTGATAGACACGATCAATAAGCATTGCTGATAGTCCGAAAGCACCTGCTGTCTCATAGATTTCTATAATATGGCTTGAACCTACGGTCGTTGAAATATACAACCCACCAAATGGTTTGTTATTTCGTGAAGTAAATGCACCGCGCGTATATGTTTTTTCATCATTGTAAATATATACTTCACATCCTTCCGACAAATAGAAATTAGTAAAGCGAAAAGATTGCCAAATTGCTCCCGGGCTAACGATGCGTATTCGACCTATACGTGAACCGTCGAATAATGTATCATACGTAGCAATGCTGCATATATTTAATGATTGAACTATTCCAATTCCGGCGCGTCCACTGCGATTTTGTAATGAATC
>JAYRWZ010000058.1:0-27558 GCA_041917875.1 Chloroflexota bacterium
ACAAAGATAGAGAAAGATGCTCCAATTTATACTTTCAACAGAAAAACACCTTTTGGCTATAATGACAAACTCAATTACAATATAGTTGTTAATTGGTTAATTGCCGAACATAAGTCACAAGGTACAATGCAAACTTTTATGAACCAAGGTGATATAGAAGTATTTTATTACTTCGCATTAAATAATGATAACAAAAAACAAACAACACAAGACTTTTTTTCAAAAATGACTAAACCAATGTACAAAAAGAAGACGTATAAATAATTCTACCCTATTTTCAACTCTTCCTCCAATTGTTGTCGTTCAAACATATCAGCATACAAACCATGTAAGGATATAAGGTCTTCATGTGACCCATGTTCAACTATTTGTCCGTCTTCAAGAACAATGATTTCGTCACAATTCTTTACACTTGTCAACCGATGTGCAATAATAATCGTTGTTCGATTTTTCATTATCTCTTTCATTGATTGAAGAATCTTACTTTCGGTCACAGTATCAACGGCACTAAAGCTATCATCTAGAATGAGAATTTTCGGTTCACGGACAATTGCGCGTGCAAGTGCCGTTCTTTGCTTTTGTCCACCGCTTAAAGTAATTCCTCGTTCACCGACAATTGTATCGTATTTCTTGTCAAAAGCCATGACATCATCATGTAACTGTACAGACTTTGAAGCAGAAATAATTGCTTCTTCGCTGCAATTGTAAACAGAAAAAGCAATATTGTCGCGAATTGACATAGAAAACAAAAATGGTTCTTGGTTCACGAATGAAATTGCATCTCGCAATTGCGACAACGGTATATGATGTAAAGGTTTACCACCAATCAGTATTTGTCCTTCATTGACATCATACAATCGAGGGATTAATGATACAAGAGATGATTTACCGCTGCCGGTTGTCCCGACTATACCGAGAGATTTACCTTCACTAATGGTAAATGAGACATTTTGTAGAATTGGTATAGAACTCGAATATGAAAAGCTGACATTTTTAAATTCTATTGATGGAACAAGCGCTGCATCTGAGTCTATGACCTGAGAACGAACAACCGGTATTCGGTTTATTACTGACCGTAAACGTATGGCGGAAGCTGCTGCTCTTTGCACAAGATTCGTAACCCAACCGATCGCAGCAACGGGCCAAATCAATCTATTGATATAAAGAAGAAATTGTACTAAAATACCTTCAGTCAATTGACCGTGAATAACTAAATAGCCTCCATAGCCCAACACAATAACATTTGATAAACCTATTAATGCCATCATTGCTGGCATACTTAATGATTGAATTCTTGATAATGCAATATTTTTTTGGGCATATTGTTTACTGACTGAATCAAATTCTTTCTGTTCATACTTTTCGGCATTATACGCTCTTACAACACGAATACCGCTCATGGATTCTTGAGACCTGATTGTTAACTCACCATAGGTTTCTTGAACTGATTTAAATGCCGCATGCACTTTTTGTCCCACTCGATACGTAACATAAGCCATAAATGGTAATGGAATTAATGCTGACAAAGTTAATCCCCAATTCAAAGAGAACATCGCAGAAAAGACAAAAGCAAAAGAGGTCAGTGTATTTGCAGAATACATAATGGCAGGTCCTAAAAATTCACGTACTGCTGACACATCATTAGTACATAAAGCCATGAGTGCGCCGGTAGGATATTCTTGAAAAAAAACGGCTTCCTGCCTTTGAATCGCTGCTAAGAGATCATTGCGAATATCATATTCAATTAATCGAGAACTTACAATAATTGTGCGGCGTGTCAGAAAAAGAAATGTTCCGCCAATAATCGTTAAACTGAGTAATAGTAGCACATCAAAAAATATAAGATCGGTATCGGGAGGTGATGTTCGTAACTTGTCAATTATTCCGCTCACAACAAATGGGACAGTAGTAATCAGTACATTAAAGAAAGTTATAAAAATCAGTCCTGAAATGAGTTTCCATTTATAAGGACGTAAATATGGTAATAATAATCGTAATGCTTTCATGAATAATTTGGTTATCGTTGTAAATATTGTTGCTCGGCTGCAAATTTTATCAATTGTTGGGCGAAATCCCATAGATCTTGTGAACCCTCGGCTATGTGTTTATTATGGTCATAAACCTGATCAACAGTAATAGAATGATCAATCCATGTTTTTCCATCAGAATATACATTCATCAGCATTGGATTAAGCCGATCTAAAGCAGCAGCAAATTGCGATTCCGGCGATTGACGGTACTCAAACTCAAGCCATAAACAATGCAGCTCATCTCTTTGATCATCAGGTAATATGCCAAACAGTCGCTCCGCAGCCAATCGTTCACGTTGCATCTTGTCTGTCGCTCCTGCTGTATCATAGACGAAAGTGTCGCCGGCATCAATCTCGACGATATCATGAATAAGAAGCATCTTCATTACCTTGAGCATATCAATTTCATGGCATGCATATTCGGCAAGAATCATAGCGAACATTGTAATGTGCCAGCTATGCTCTGCGGTGTTTTCTCGGCGATGCGAAGTGATATGATTGCGTCGGAGTATTGTTTTGAGCTTGTCCACCTCCATTATGAAGCTTATCTGCTTCCGCATCCGCTCTGTAATTTCTACTGATTCCAAAAGTTTGCTCATTGCTTGTAAATAATTATTGGCATAATTCGTTTCATGCGACACTAAAGTACAATTTTTATTTCACAAACACGAAAGGGGGTGAGTGAATGTCGCTTGCAATAGGACAACTCGCACCGGAATTTGAACTGGTAGATCATCAGAGTACGAAGCACAAGTTATCGGATTATCGGGGCAAGAATGTGATTTTAGCATTCTATCCCGCAGCATTCACAGGGGTTTGCCAAAAGCAACTCTGTACTATGCGCGATTCGATGGATACTTTGAATTCGGCATCGGCACAAGTCTTCGGTATTAGTGCCGACATACCTTTTTCCAATGCTGTTTTTGCTCAACAAAATAATATCAATTATCCACTCTTGTCGGATTATACTCTCTCGACTATTCAAGCTTACGGCTTAGAACTTCCGAATTTTGCAGGATTAGAGGGGTTAACACGTTCTCATCGTGCCACCGTTCTTATCAACAAAGATGGAAATATTAGCTATATGGAAGTAACTGCTAATCCGGGCTTAGAACCTGATTATGATGCACTTCTACAAGCTGTTCAATCCTTAGCATAATTGTCCAAGGACAAAAACAAATTAAGTTGTGCCCGATGCGTATAGTAGTGCATCGGGCTTTTTTTCATTTTTTCTATGGTTCTTATGAATAAGTTTACTCTCCTTTCGGCAATTATTGCTTTAACCTTTGTTTCATGTTCGCAACAAAAAGAGCAAGAGTCAATTCCGCAATTTTCTGCTGAGTCAAGCAATCAAAATACAGACACTGAACAAAGCATGAACGAGCAAAATGTGGGTATCGAAGTTGGCAATGTTGCACCAAACTTTACGATGAAGAATACAGAAGGAAAATCAGTATCGCTTTCTCAATTCAAAGGTAAAACTGTTGTTATTGATTTCTGGGCTACTTGGTGTCCTCCATGCCGCCGCTCTATTCCTTTTGTCAAAGAATCGTATGAAAAATTCAAGAATAATAATGTTGAATTTATTGGTATATCTCTTGATAAACAAGAGGGCTTAGATGGTTGGAAAGAATACATTAAAGAAAATCAAATGAACTGGGTGCAAGTAGCTGACGGAAAATTCTGGGATAATGATGTTGCTGTACGGTATGGCATCGAGTCAATCCCCAGTATGTGGGTTTTAAATCGTGATGGTGTCATTATCGGTAAGAATATCGCACACGATGAATTAGATGCAACCATCACAAAAGCAATACAACAATAAGTTTTTAAAAACTTGACATCCATTTGGGCTGAGTTGCAGGCTTATCTTCAATGTAAAGTACTTCATTTTCAACATGATACTCATATACTTTAATATCAGCACCTCCATTGAGACAAGCACCTGATTCCAATGAATATTCATAATGATGAAGTGGGCAAATCACCACCCCTTCTTCAACATAACCTTGCGACAATACCGAGGCATGATGATGAGGACATATATTCGATGTAACGTAGTAGCGTCCATTGTGGTGGAACACTGCTATGTCACCTTCTTTTTCATCCGAGATAGTCACAGCTTTACCATACGGTATCTCATGGATTGATAGTAAGGGGCGATATGACTTATTATTATGTTCCATTGATTTTCTTCTCATGTGTCACAAAAATACTTCATCGCGGCCGTTCATCATGATGTGAACTTCTCCTTGATGACCGTATCATCTGTGGATTATTAGCCAATTTGTGCAATAAAGCCAAGTGTTAAAAGGTCTTTATTTTTCGATATTCTATTACAATATTTTAAGTTAGTCACTTTCACTCCTTTGGCTGCGCTTCATCATCGAGTGATGGCACTATTCTTGACAATTGATCTGTTAATACAAAATCATGGGGATTGCTATGAGATTTATCAAATATTGTTCTATTCTGATGCTGCATGGGATATTGTTCATTCCTTCGCTTTTTGCTCAAGATCCTTGTGACAAAATGCCAGTGCCCGACTCTACGCTTTTGATTTCTCCTGCAAATAACACAGAAGACTTTTCCTCTCGTGAAGAGTTGCTCAAATGGGAACCCACCGGATGGGCGATGAAATACGAATTGGAAGTACGAAGAGATTCCATTCTTACCGACACAGTAACCTTTGATGATAAATTAGAACTCTATGCGGATTGGCTATGTGGGGTGTGCAATCGTTATCAACTGCATCCGCTTGAAGGTAAGAATACCTATTTCTGGCGTGTTCGTGCCGTCAATTCATGCGGGGTCGGTCCATGGTCTGAAATTCGCAGCTTCAAAACAGGATATAAAGGCGAGCAAGGAATAAGATTACACTTCGTCAATGTGCCGGACAGTATCCGCTATGCAGTGATTAGCCCCAGAGCACGATGGAACAATAATTACTTTAACTCTGTACTCAAACCCATTGATAATGCTACTGTTGACTTCACAGAAGAAGATTACCCCTATCTCCATATCAATGACGTTACTATCTTGCGCATTGATTTCTTAGCAAAAGAAAGTAACAAGATTTACGGGCATCTCGAATACACCTATAAGTTCGCGGCCGGGTTCGATAAATCCAAACGGATTGACATCTATGTCTATTTCCATCCCACTATCAAGTCCGATATGCAATATTTTCCCGGATGGGATTATTATGCTGATAAGGGTGAAATGCCTGTTTCCGGGCTTATTCCGCCATCTGGTTTAGATCGCTTTATCAATTCAAGCAACATTCCTGTTTTACTTATGCGAGGTGCCGGTGGAGGAAACTTCATGCTCACCTCCGATTCTTTGCGCTCAGCAGGCATAGATGCATGGCAACTGCTCTATCCCTTCGATGGACGCATAGACACAAATGCCGTGATTCTTCGCAAAATGGTGGACACTCTTTCTCAACGTTGGTACAGCGGGAAACGTATAGGCATTGCGGCTCATGGTACTGCCGGGCTAATTGCGCGTTATGCAGTTACCGATACTAATTACAAAGGAACTTTTAGCAAGATTGCCACTCTCGGCACTCCCCATTTCGGCTCTTTTTTAGCGAATAAGCTCCTCAATTCCAACACATTCGAAGCAACTGTTCATCCTTTCTTACGTGCTTTCGATACACAATCGCCGATTATTGCTCAAAGTCAATTGGGAAGTGATTTCCTTCGACGATTGAATGAAAAAGGTTTGCCGCCGCTCTATTCCGGTAATGTTCCAAAGCAATCATATCTTGCCATAGCCGGAACAAAGCCCATCGTCTTTGATATTCCTCATGATGAAATCCCCGATGCATCCGACGGATACGTTTCTGCGGCTGCCGCTTCATTGCTCAACTTCGATGCACCTTTCGCAACGCTCAATGTTTCCCATAATGCTATTACGAATTCACGCTCCTACTTTGACGGTTGCTCTGAATTATTAGCCGGATTCTTTTCTGATTCATATTCCCCCGATGCTCCTACCCAACAATTCTCTGCTGCTGCTGACGGCGTATGGGCTGGGGCTAACAACATCATCAAACCCGACAATCGCATCCTCATCAAAAATCAATCGCTTCTTTGGTTTGCCATTGATAATCTTGACGCTGCTCGCTGCGCAATTCGTCAAGAATCAACGACGATGACCATTATACCTGATGACAAGTTACCGCCGTCCAATACCTTATACTTACAAAGACAAAGCGGAACTGCCAATTTTACAAGCCGATACTCTGCGACCAACCAGCACATTGGAGCAAGTATAGCGAATGATACATATACCATGCGGCTGGCTGATTATGTGACCGTGCTTCCTGAACCCTATGAAACAAAGCTTACTCCGCTGACAAAAGCTATACCCGTTCTTGCCAATGTTTCCCCTGCTGCTTTAGGCGGCGCACGCACTAATTTCTATGTCGTGGATGCTGATGACTCCATCACCTCACGTTGGGTAAAGGCGCGCAATAACAGACAAAACCAGCCCATCTTCGCAAGTTTGAACAAGAGAGTGCTTAGTGGGTTTCCTCGTATAGATACTGTGCCGGTGACAATAGATCCATTTATGGATACTGTTATGTTCATATTGACGGCTAAAGACAATATAACGCCGGCTCAATTCCAGAAACATGGCTTTCGGCTTAAAGCACCCGACGGAGCAATCATAACTCCCACCACTCCTCAACCCGACGGCTACAAACCATATTCACGCTTCGGATTCAGAGAATTTCCCAATGACCGCATAGCATATTATTATATAGCGCAACCAAAACAAGGTACATGGGGACTCATCTATGACACCTCCAATGTGCGTTCCTGGTTTACGCTTAGTTATCTTTCCGAAGCTACTCTTACCGTCACAGTGCCCGATTCCATTTTCAAAGTGAATGATAAAGTGCCCGTAACGGTCAAAGTATTGCGCCGATTCTTCAGTGAACCTAATGTAACCGTCAAAATCACCGATGATCGCGGCGCATTAGTAAGTAATCTGCAACTCAAACGAATAAGTCAAGGACTTTATCAAGGATTCTTCACGGCAACAAGCAATGGCACATATCGCGCTGAAGCACGTGTGATAATTGATGCTTCCAATGGCAGAATTGATCGGCTGGGCTATGCAACGTTTGAAGTCTATGACGCAATTCCTGACAAACCCTCGCTGATTGCTCCACTCAATACCGCGTTTGATGTGCCGAGAGCTACGAATCTTGTATGGAACAAAGACAACAAAGCACGATCTTATCTCCTCCAATTCACTGATGACAAAAAATTCTCGACATTTCTTGTCAACGAAGATGCACTTACCGATACTTCCTATACACTCTCCGGTCTCGACCCTAAAAAGACCTATTACTGGAGAGTACGCGGACGTAATGTGCGCGGCTTTGGGCAGTGGAGCGAATACTTCGATTTCACGACCGGCTTAGATATCTTGGTAACCCCTCGATTACTCTCACCGCCGGATAATATGAGGACATTCAATGCCGACACTACTTTACGATGGAGCATAGTCAATGGCGCGCAACGATACAATTTACAAGTATCAACCGATTCGCTGTTCACAAAAGCCGGATTACGACTTGACACTACCCTCTCAACCGATTCATACCGATTCGCTATACAAGCCAATCAGAACTTTTACTGGAGAATACGCGCCGTCAGCAATGTTGGCAATAGTGCATGGACAGACAAAAGAATCTTCATCAGAGTGCTGACTGCACCACGATTACTCCAACCGGCGAATCAATCCATCAATATGCCTTTGACGGTCACTTTACGCTGGTCATTACCTGCCAAAGGGTTGCGTTATGAACTTCAGCTTTCGCGCTCGCTCAACTTTGCGACGATACTTGCCGAAGTCAAAGACCTGCAAGACACAAGCTACACAACTGTTTTACCTCAGAACGGTGCCGGATACTATTGGCGAGTGCGCTGGGTAATGAACAATAGTGTTGGCGATTGGTCTGCGCCTTATATCTTCACAACAATACTTGCCGCGCCTCGATTGGACAGCCCGGGCGATGGCATGACCGGTGTCAATATCAAACCTACGCTCACTTGGCGCATCACTCCCGATGTCGGCTATTATCACTTACAAGTAGGCGTCAACAGAGAAATGACAAATCTTGTCTATCAAGACTCGCTACTCACGGTGGTATCTGTGCCGCTTGACCAACTTCAACCGGAAACTCAATACTATTGGCGGGTCAGAGCAAAAAGTGCTGTCGGCACAAGTCAATGGTCACAAATTTGGACATTCAGAACAGGTGCCAACCCCAATACATCCGTCACTGACATCATACCCGGAGTGCGCTCCACCATCTATCCCAACCCGAATCATGGGCATTTTACACTATCGTTTACGCAAACCCTTACGCAGGACATACAACTTACCATTGCAAATCTTTACGGTGACATAGTGGAAAGAGTGTATTGCCTTGCGGGAGCAAATAACATAGACATCAATGTACAACATCTGCCGGCGGGCATATACTATATCAATGGCAATCCATTCGTGGTGCAGCCCTGATACGCATTACCTAACGATTTCTCATCATAAGCCCTTCTGCTCGGGAGGGCTCATCTGAGTCGGCTCATCAAATCAGCCCATTAACTCAATGACTCTATATGCTTTACTGTCCTATAATAATTATGCAAAGTCAAAAAGAAACGAACCGCTCTGCCAATGCAGAATTGCCAGCATGCTCCTTCAAGTCCATAGAGAGGAACAAGAACCAGCGCAAGAACTAAATCCGACATCGAACCCCATATAAGCTGATGCTTCATCCACTCACCCTTGCCCCTTGCCAAAGCAAACTGATGGAAAGGTTGCCAAAGTCCCTGAAAAAATCCTCCGAGTACTAATGGCAACATATACGGTACTGCTTGCTGATAAGTCTCATTTGCCGACAATGTAATTAAAAAAGGCGCAAACACATAAATACTTCCACCTATAATCATCAACACAAACACATTGATCAAGATAAGTCGGTCTTTAAGTTTCTTTTGTTGGGAGAAATTCTTAAACATGGTCATGCTGATTGATTGTGTTGCCTGCACCATCGGCGTAACCAAGTTGCTGCCTACTCCGTAGATTGCCGACGATGTCAGCGTGGAGAAATACGGTATCATGATCGGGGCTAATTGGAATGTGGGAACTGACACCAATTTACCAATATATATATGCCAGCCATACTCCTTATTCTCTTTTCTAAGCTCCGGCAATAAATCGCGCCAATGAGAAAATGAGGGTGATAACTTCCTCAACACATAGACACCACTCAATGACATAGCTCCCATACTAAGCAATAGCGATGCCTCAACAGATAGACGCCCCAGATATATCCATAAGCCCAGCGAAGCCATTGTCAGAAAACGCGACAATACCGTGAACAGCGACAAATGATTAACATCACCCGCGCCCTGCACAACACTTTGCAGAAAAAATTGAAGTACATATGCCCACGATAAAGATGAAGCCACCAACATTGCATTGCGCGTCAGTTCATCATTAAACAATGACGGAAATAATACCGTAACAGCCAGCAAGCTTACTGACATCAACAATCCCATTACACCCATCACCACAATTAATACCCCATACCATTGACTCACTTTCTCTTGCTCATGCGCACGTGTTAATGCTCGCGTACCCGATAAAAAGTATCCGAACTCGAACAAAGGATGGAGCATGATTAATAACTGAGTGCACCATGTCACAGCACCGAACTCCTCTTTCGACAAATAGTTAGTATTCAGTTTCTGTGTTAAGAATGCGAACAATATTCCCAAGATTTGCGAAGCGAACAATACCATAGCCCGTCGTGTCTCGGGTGAAGTCAGCAAATGCCGTGCTGTCTTAACATCCGCCCTTCGCAATGGCGCGCTCATACGTTTCAAAAAGCCAATCACTGTCTGTTTTTACCTCCTATTCACTTCAAAACTATGGTTTTTCATCACATGCCACTGCATACGGCACTGCATTGCCCAATCGCACTGCATTATTCATCAATTCCTCAACTGTCCGTAACTTTGCCAATGAAAAATAGAGCAGTCAAATTTCTGCAACAACAATTTAAAGCAATTATGAAGATGATTTCATTCCAAGAATTTGATACATTGTTTCAAAAAAACGTGACGAATGTGTTTCAATTTTACAATGATTCAATGCAATTGGAAACCGGACAGCATAATGCAGGTTGGTTGCCTGGTCGTATTGATTTGCAACAATATGTACGATCGTCTGCTATTCGATACTATAAAATCTATTGTCATCTTGTGGATAATGATGTTGAATCAATTTGTGATGTTGGTGGTTTTTTTAGTGCCTTTCCTTTGACTTTGCATCAGCTTGGTTTTTCGGTTACAATGACAGAAGCACTAAAATATTATAGCGAATCATTTACACCATTGTTCAATTATGTAAGAAACAATGGTGTCACTATTGTAGATTATGATCCATTTGAAGAGCTATTTCATGGCAACACGACATACGATGCTGTCTTTGCATTAGCTGTCATTGAACATTACCCTCACAGTCTGTCCTTCTTCTTGAATAACTTAAAATCTATGATGCAAAGAGAAGGTATATTAGTGATTGATGTGCCTAATATTGCTTACCTGCGTAAACGATTACGATTTCTATTCGGCAAAACACCTTTAACACATGCAAGCACTATTTATGATTCTAAAATTCCTTTCATTGGTCATCATCACGAATATACGATGGAAGAACTTCTTGAAGTAATGAGAAAAGCGAATCTAAAGGTTATCACAAAGTTTTATCTGAACTATTCACCTTCTCGTGTAATAACATTAAAGAATTTTCTCATCAACCCAATTTCTTCCTTGCTTTTTATGTTGTTTCCTAATCTTAGAGAAACTATTGGTGTTATCTCACAAAAGCATTAACATCATAATGCGTTACCACATTACGGTTGAGTACTTGTTTTACAAAACCTCTATAATTCCTTAAATACATCTAACAGATTGTATATTACTTCATTCTGCGGTAGTATTACTTCACCATGCAAAAGTATTACTTTACCGTGCAAAAGTATTACTTGATCGTGCAAAAGTATTACTTGATCGTGCAAAAGTATTACTTGATCGTGCAAAAGTATTACTTGATCGTGCGAAAGTATTACTTGACCGTGCGAAAGTATTACTTGACCGTGCGAAAGTATTACTTGACCGTGCGAAAGTATTACTTGACCGTGCGAAAGTATTGCTTGATCCTGCGAAAGTATTGCTTGATCCTGCGAAAGTATTACTTCACCATGCGAAAGTATTACTTGATCGTGCGAAAGTATTACTTGATCGTGCGAAAGTACAAAAGTAGCCAATTTTACATATTTTCATACTTATGTTACTAAATTCCTCATTATTTCTTAGTTTTGTTATACTACATGGCAATAAATACTGTATTACTTTATTACATTAATCAAAAGGTTTAAGTATGAATCAAGCTGAAATGCCTCTTCGTCAGTATGCAATGAGCAATGCAACGCTCATTCAATCCGCTGAAATGTTATCAATATTTTTGGAACGAGATGCTTCTGATTTGTCTGCACGAGGAATTGGTGCGGCGCAAATTACGGCATTAGAAACGCTGACCACAGAGTTTAGGGATTTGAAACCGGATTCATGGTGGAGAAGTAATACAAAATTACTTAATGCACAACGCGATGCTGTTCGCAGCGATATTCAATATACCATTGAGGAAATACGAGAAATTTGTCAAATAGTATTTAAACAGTCCCCGACTTATGATTCATTCCAATTTGACGGTATCAATAAAACAAACAATATGGAATTTGTGGTGCGCGTACGTACTGTAATAGACCGTGCCACAGAACATAGTGCCCAACTGTCACCAAAAGGTGTGAATGCGGCTATGATAACAGCATTAACGGCTTCACTTACTTCATTCGACACTTTGCGCGATCAAGCCGACATAGCGGACTCATTGCGCAGCAGCAAAACTATTGAACGCATCAATAAAGGCAATGAATTGTGGACACTTGTAGATGAATTTGCACGGCTTGCCAATATATACTATAAGCGTCGGGATGCTGCAAAAGCAAATGATTATTATGGCATTGTCAATCCTAGCAAAGGTAGCAATGCACCTACACCGCCTACTGACCTTACATACAATACGCCAAACATTTATTTCCAAGCAGATGAAGACGCCACAAGCAATGAGCTTCATAGCAGCACCGACAATATTGACTATACTTTTGTTAAGTCATTTACGGGAGAATCGGTGGAAGTAGAATATCCTACGCAGGGCGTGATATATTTTAGAATCCGCTCACGCAATAGTAATAATCAGTTATCACCGTTTTCCGAGCCGCTGATGTTAATCGCAGACTTATCTGCCCCACAAAATGCACGCTATGAGAATGGATTTTTAATAGCCGATGAAGTTATTGGTGCAAACGAGATAGAGTGGCAATTCCAAGATCATAGCGGTGGCAGCTCATGGACAGAAATTGCTGTTACTTCGTCTTGGTCTTATGAATATACGCTGCCCAATGGACATTGGAATGTACGATGCAGAGCAAAAAACGGCTCATCATTAAGCACATGGACATTATTTACCGTACAAGTTGCTAATGGCGGTTAAGTGTTTACTAAAAGTAGTTTATTGCATCACTTATATATAAAAAAAATCCCTTACCCATTATGAGCAATCATTACAGGTAAGGGAAATTCTTAGCATAATATTATTTTTTCTTAGTGCAAACAAAATACCAGCCGGATGACATGGCATGGGGCAATTTATCAATAATTGTGGAATTCCATTGAAGAAATTTGGCATTATTCTTAAACAGAATATGGCTTACAGCACCAGAGAAAAGAGTAGTATGATGCACACGCTTAACCGAGAAATGTTTTGAAAGAGCTTTGTACATTCTGTTAAAGGTAAAGAAATTGACATGACCGCAATCCATATTTTCGGTTGAGTTGGCATACGATGATGTACGTCCTTTGATTTTATCGCGCAACAATCTGGGCAAAGTTAGTAAGCCGGAGCGAACAAAAATTAAACGTTCAATCTCATAGGGTCCCCAGCCATTGGGTATAGTGACAAACACAGTACCGTCATTTTTGACCAATGCCGCCAGATCATCAATAAGCGCATTATATTCGTGGACATGTTCAAGCACTTCAGAACAAATAACGAAATCATATTTGGTGTCGGCAAAATCTGACGCTTTCCCAACGGCAAACTTTGCAGTGATGTTTTTTGCTAATTCATTCGCTTTATCAATTGATATTGGGTCAAAATCAATGCCAAAGACATTATAACCATGTTCTGCCAATGGAATCGCAACCATTGCTCCATTTCCACACCCAACATCAATGATGCGGAAGTCTTTTTTACCAACAGAGCATTCTTGGACAGTACGAAGAATGGTGTCAAATCTTTTTTTGTAGCCCCAAACATTTTCATGAGTCATGTAATGTTTGAAATCATTTGTCGTATGTTGTTCCGGCATAGTGCAAAGTTAGAGAGTTTTTGTAAAGGTTAACTGTATTGTTAAAACTTGTATTTTTGCTTATCACTTACAAAATTACAGTATCAATAACGAATAATTGACTAAGGAGTGCCTTTATGAAGTACGTCGCCGTAAATTTCTTAGCCCTTTTGTGCTTCTTTTATTACCCCGCTGTGGGACAAACATCTTTGACATGGAAAAAGTTTGGCGAATTGAAAACTGCACGAATACGATTTGCCCTGCATAAGATATCCGATCACAAAGCTTTGGTAATTGGCGGCACACAACAAGATGGTACAGCAACGTCATCATGCGAGCTGATTGATGTAATGACGGGCAGGGTGACACAATCGGCGGCAATGTTGCAACAACGTTCTGAGTTCCCAAGTTTAGTCGGGGAAGATTCGTGTATTTATGTATTCGGTGGATTTACTGGAGCTACGGTAACAAATAAAATTGAATGCTACAACCCTCAAACAAATCAATGGACACTTATTGGAACTATGTCGGTTGGTCGCAGACAACATTTAGCCGCATGGCTTGACAAAGAACGAGTATTGATTATTGGCGGTCGCGATCGTGAGACAATAACCCTTAGTACAACAGAGATAATAAATATCCGCACAGGACAATCTGTGAAAGCACCTGATTATCCGAATCCGATCAATAATGGCATTGCAGAGATTCTATCGGATGGTAAACTGATAGTTTTTGGTGGCAGGTTTGGTGGTGATATGAGCGAGCAATCAAAAAATGTTATGGAATATGACAGAGTAAACAATAAATGGGCTAAAGTTGGAAGTATACCGAATGCATCTGAGTTACCGGCATGTATTAAACTATGGAATGAGAAGTTACTTTATACAGGTGGGAATAATGAAGCAATAGGCAATACTTGGCTCAATGATATTGCAATGGAAAAAGATAAATCATTTACTATTGTTGGAAAAATGCAAGAACAAAGACATGAGCATTGGATAGCACAATTAGATGATAAGCGCATAATAACAGGAGCTGGAAGGCAATCAGATAATAAAGGAATCAGTTCAAGTACAGACATATTCACCATCGAAAACTCAATCATTGAAAAAGGACCATCTTTGCTCACTCCCCGATATGGAGCACTTGCTTTAAGTATGCCTATTCGACATAATGGTAATATTAAAAAGCCACGAGTTATTGTTGTGTCGGGTGTCAGTGCGGAGTTTACAAGATCTATAGAAATATTAGACGACAGAGAATACATTGAAGGCGTCGTTAATATATACACACCGGTTATCAATATAGGTACTAACTGCACCCCTGAAATTACTGTAGATGATAGTGAAGGGTTTAATGTCGGTGACAAAGTCTTGATAATCCAAATGCAAGGAGCAGACATAATACCGGACAATACCGATCAGTACGGAAAAGTAAAAGATTATCACAATACAGGTAATCATGAATTTAGCCGTATTATATCAAAAAACAATACTATACTTAGCTTACAAAGCCGTTTGTTACATAATTACGATGTAAAAAAGAAAGTACAACTGATTCGAGTGCCGGAGTATCAGTCAGTTGTAGTAAATAATACCCTCACTGCAAAGGAGTGGGATGGTGAAACAGGTGGCGTATTAGTCATTGATATAAAAGATACGCTCGAACTTAATGGACAATTAAATGTAACAGGTAAAGGATTCAGAGGTGGTCAGGCAATCAGTTCCGTTAATTTTCCAAGGGAATATGTAGTTGACTATATCATTGATGAATCAATGCCCGGTTATGGATCAGCAAAAGGTGAAGGTATAGCAGGATATGGTATATTTCCGATGATTAATGGTCGAGGAAGTGCAGCAAATGGCGGCGGAGGTGGAGGTAATCATAATGCAGGAGGCGGAGGTGGAGCAAATTACGGCTCAGGTGGTAATGGCGGCTATGGTTGGAAATCGACAATTTATTCAGGTAATTATCAAGACGCACAGGGTCTTGGAGGTAAATCAATAGATTATGAGTCATTTCCATCAGCATATTTACCTCTGATGATGGGTGGAGGCGGTGGAGCAGGTCACACCAATCAAACGACAGTCGGTAATGGTGGTGCAGGCGGAGGTATTGTTATAGTCAAAGCAGAACATATTTTACCCCATGGCTATGGTATCTTAGCTAATGGTGCACCAGGCAAAGACGGCATCGAGGATGGTGCAGGCGGAGGTGGAGGAGGTGGAGCAATTTACATAGACGCTCCACTAATCACATCGCAATTACAGTGCTCTGCCAATGGTGGTAAAGGCGGCGATATACGACTCGAACAATACGCTGCTCCACCGGGCGGCGGTGGTGGAAGCGGCTTGGTCTGCTTTACAAACAGAGTTCCATCTACAATGATTGAAGCAAAAGTCGAAGGCGGTATCGCAGGACTTAGTATATATCAATCCGACAATTACGGCAGTTTGCCCGGTAATAACGGTATTGTAACAAGTATTCAAGCTATACATGAGCCATCAGCGATAGGCAATAACAGTGGCAGAAAAACCACATTACCGAACAGTTATTATAAAGTGAATAGCATCTTTCCCGATTTGGGCGGAGTGCAACTTACATCAAATGCCGGGCTTTGTCCTGATGATAAAGTGCTGATTATTCAAATGCAGGGCGCGTTCATCAATACCGACAAATCACCCGATTATGGCAAGATTCAATCGTTAGTCTTTTCAGGAAATTATGAATTTGCAAGAATAGCAAGCATTACAAGTATTGGCATCATCTTCAAAAACAAACTCAAGAACTTCTATTCTCCCGCAGATGGTAATGTTCAGCTTATCCGCATACCCGAATATCGTAATCTGACAATCAATTCTCCCCTTTCGTGTCAAGCATGGAATGGCGAAACGGGCGGAGTATTGGCATTCAGCGTTGAAAACACTTTACAACTCAATAGTTTTATTGATGTGTCTGGCAAAGGTTTCCGCGGCGGCGCAGCAAGTAATGCTGTCGTCAACCCCAATTTGCACACAGGCGACTATGTTTCCGGTGTGGATTCGACACGCTTCAGCAGAAAAGGCGAGGGCATCTTCGGATGGCGCAATCCGGATCACAGAGCAGGCAGAGGTGCAGCGGCAACAGGCGGCGGAGGTGGTAATAATCACAATGCAGGTGGTGGGGGCGGTAGTAATATCGGCTGTGGCGGCACAGGGGGTTACGGTTGGGACAACTATAGCGGCGATAGAACTATAACACAAGGTATGGGCGGCTACCCCATTGAGCTAATCGGCAATAAGATTTTTATGGGCGGCGGCGGAGGTGCCGGTCATTCGAATGAGTTCACAGGCACATCAGGCGCGGCGGGTGGCGGCATAGTTATCATACAAGCCAAAGAAATCATATCGAATAATCAGACAATCTTAGCTAAAGGTGCCGACGGGAAGAATGCACCTTATGACGGAACAGGCGGCGGAGGTGCAGGAGGCGCAATAGTGTTGGATTGTCGTAGCTTTGTGAACAGAATCGAGCTTGATGTACGGGGCGGCAGCGGTGGCTCAACAACAGAGCATCGGGACGGTCCCGGCGGTGGAGGCGGCGGTGGTTTTATTGGATTTACCGCACCCGAATCACCCTCCGAAGTAATAACATTAGTCAATGGCGGAGGCAGCGGAACAAACCGAGACCTTAACCGAGACGGCGCATCAAACGGCTGTCCGGGATCTATAAAATACAATCTTGAATTGCCGGGTGATATAACCATCATTGCAACGTTGAACGAAAGTCAAACCGATAATATTAAGTCACCGCTACCCTACCCTCATCCGGCATCGGAAACGATACATCTGGCAGTACAAACCAATGAAAAAGTCACCGTATTCGATATTTTAGGCAAAGTCATTGAAGTACCAATCACGCAGCATAGTGAAGGAATTTCCATAGATGTGTCAATGATTCACGCTGGTAATTACTATATTCGTATCGGTAATATATATTATTCCGCTGTGGTTATACATTAATCAACCATTCTCAACAATAGCTTATGAAATCATTTTCTTGGGTCGCATTAACACTTATTGCTGCTTTTGTGTGGTGCGAAGCAGCAGCCAAAACCACTACAAAAGACAGCAAAGGGAAGGATTTCCGTTTGGTGTTTCCACCCAATTTCCATAGTAATGATGATGTTTTTCCGCCCGCATATAATTTCGATTCATTGTATATATTTATCACAGGTCCGGCAAACACTCAAGTCAAAGTGGTAGCCACAGACAGAAACGGTATGGTCAACACAAAAACCGTGAACATAATAAACCCCAATGAGGTATATACATTGGCTTATTGGTGGCGCCCCTATGAGTTGGTGGGGGTTAATCTTTTTCAGCAGCTTAATCCACAGAATCGTCAAGATGAAGATATAAGCGACCAATCGTTTCATATAGAGTCCGACCAAGAAATCAGCGTGTATGCGACAAGTCATGCCCGCACGACAACAGATGCAACATTGATATTGCCGACCGATGTCTTGGGCACACAATATATAGTAGCGTCATATAATTCCAATATATTGAATAATACGACCAGCAGAACGCCATCGCAATTTGTAGTATTGGCAACAGAGGACTCTACGGTTGTGCAGATTACCCCAAGTTGTCGGACAAGTAGAGAAACCACAGCCAGCTTTCCTGTCTATTTAACCAAGGGTCAATCATATTTGGTGCAAGCGTCATTTGCTATTGCAAAAGCACAATCGGATTTATCGGGCAGCCAGATTATATCAAACAAGCCCATAGCAGTGTTCAGCGGTCATCAAAGAACATTAGTCCCCTATACCATAGATGAAAGCGGCTCACGGGATATGCTTTTCGAGCAATTGCCCAGTGTTGATACATGGGGTAAGAATGCTATACTTGTTCCGGTACAACAACCAAGCAATACGGGCACTCCAACACTCAATGATATATACAGAGTATTTGCCGCTTTTGATTCAACCGCAATTACCATCAATGGTACATTTGTCGGCACAATCAACAAAGGACAATACTATCAAGGCGAAGTAACTCGCGCATTAGTAATAGAAACTTCTCGTGCATCCATGCCAATGTATTACAAAAAGACATCCGGCTTTAGCTCTTCCTCCGGAGAATTGCCGGACGGTGATCCGTTTATGATGTTTTTGCCACCCACCGAGCAATACATATCAGAGTGCACTATACTTTGTCCTGAAGTCATATTGCGCAATGAAAAAGAATATAATCAGCACTATATCACCTTAATAGTTCATGATAATGCGTTGGACAGCGTTACGATAGATCAGTCGCAAGTAGCACGTAGTCAATTCACCGATATACCCAATTCACCGTATTCTTATACGCATCTGTTCGTGAGTCCAACCTCCCACACCGTCCGATGTACACGCCCCATGGGGGTTTTTGTGTACGGCTTTGGCTCTGCAGTGAGTTACGGTTATGTAGGCGGTATGCGTTTCGAGTCAATCACTATCCCCGACCCACCGGATACAACAGAACCATGCGACCGTAGAACTTTGTCTAAAGGCTTACCTAATTTGTATTACAAAGTCACGGGAATCGACAATCAACAAATCATAGTCAGCGTAGATAATGCGAATGGAATATGTGCCGGCGACAAAGTTCTGATGATACAAATGCAAGGCGCAAGCATCACAACAACCGACAATGCGGAATTCGGACAAATAGAGCAAATTGGTAATGCAGGCAACTATGAGTTTGCACGAGTTATCAAGGCTGATTCATTAAAAGTGACGCTGAGTGCGCCATTGAAGCGGCAATATAACCCATCAGGTAAGGTGCAATTGGTTTTGGTTCCGGAATATACTACATACACATTGAGCAAACCGTTAAGTTGCAAGCCATGGGATGGCAATGTGGGCGGCGTATTAGCATTTTCGGTTGGCGGCACATTGCGAATGGAATCATTTATTGATGTGACAGGCAAGGGCTTTCGCGGAGGAGCTGTAGCAAATGCACCGGTAACTGCGCCTGAACATACAGCGGGCTATGTAAGTGCAATAGATTCGACTCGTTTCAGCAGAAAAGGAGAAGGAATTTACGGGTGGGATAATGCACAACATAGAGCGGGACGCGGAGCATCAGCATCGGGCGGCGGGGGCGGCAATAATCATAATGCAGGCGGCGGTGGAGGTAGCAATATCGGCTGTGGTGGCAATGGCGGTTATGGATTTGCGGATTATAAAGGCAACAGGGAAATCACCCAAGGTATTGGAGGTTATGGGATAGGTTTCATCCCCGACAAGATATTCATGGGCGGCGGAGGCGGTGCCGGACATTCCAATGAGAACACAGGAACAAGCGGCGGTAATGGCGGAGGAATTGTCATAATACAAGCAAAAGAGATTATCGCAGACAATCAATTGATAGTATCACAAGGCGAAAGCACGAAGAACATATACTATGACGGCATTGGCGGTGGCGGCGCAGGTGGTTCTATCATATTAGACACGCGCAGAATCAGCGGCTCTTTGATACTTGATGTGCGAGGCGGCTCAGGTGGTTCGCTCCTGGAGCACAAAGACGGTCCCGGCGGAGGCGGTGGCGGCGGATTGCTTGGCTTTACGATGAATCAGATGGGCGGCAATGTCACGCAGTTCATCATGGGCGGCGGTGGCGGCTCGAATAATGTCTCGAAAAGAGAAGGCACAACAAACGGGTGCCCAGGTATATCAAAAACGGGTTACACTATCACAGGCGACACAACCATAATAGTATCAATTCAAGACCAATCGGATAATGTAACAACTGTATATCCGAACCCGGCAGCACACTATATACATGTACCGAGCGATTTGGGAGAAGTAATCGAGATCATCAATGCGCTCGGCGAAAAGATTGTTCCGCAAATCACCACCCAAGGTAATCTGCCGAGAGTAGAACTTGACTCCCTGCCCAATGGTATCTATATTCTGCGAACAAATACATCGAATTACTCATTTATCATCAACAGGAATTAATCCAAAATAATTTCATGATAAAAGTATTGAGAGCAATATTGGTATTGAGCATTATTGTAATCGGTGAATTACAAGCACAACAATTAACCATATTGCAAACAATTATGCTTTCACAAACAGAATTACTGAAAGTTAAGGGCGTAATTACGACAGAATTTCTTACAAAAAAGAAGAAGTCAATCGGTCAGTTCGATGCAATAAATGTACACGATATAGTATCGGCATATCTGGAAAAAATAGATGAACCAATCCGAAGAAGGGTTGTGTTAATAGCAGAATCGGAAGACAGCACGAAGCAAACCTTAACACTTGCCGACATACGCCCGGACATATCTCCCCTGCCGGCTGTCTTACTATTGCGACGTGCAACAACCATAACAAACGATACTCTTCGATTAGATGACACGGGCAATTTGAATGCTGCACTGGATCAGGCCATAGGAGGAGTGATCGTAAAAAGATTACATCTGCCGATTCATGCAATAACTCAAGATATATCAAATGCTTTCCAACCAATGAGCATTATCTTTCCTCTTGACGGAAAACCAATTAGAACACTATCAAATGTTCGTACTCTTTATATTTGTCGTATAGAAAACAAATAACAGACATATTTACAATGGACTTTACAGCAATGACATCAACAATAAGTATCTGCGGTTCAGGCACAATGGGGCGAGGTATTGCCCTTTCCTGCATACAAAACGGTTATACCGCTTATCTGTACGACATAGATCAGCATGCACTTGACAAAAGCATAGAAACGATAAAAAAGCAGTTAATGACTTTGGTAGAAAAAGGCAAGATTACCGCAGAAAAAGCTCAAGCGGCACAACAACGATTATTCGCTACACAATCATTGGATGAGATTGCAAAAGGAGATATAATCATTGAAGCAATTGTAGAAAACTTAGAAATAAAAAATGAGTTGTTCACCGCAATAGAAAAACATGGTGTTTCAGAAAATACCATATTAGCCAGTAATACATCTTCGATTTCGATTAATGCTCTTGCTAAATCACGGTTATCCCCCGAAAATTTCTTAGGTTTACATTTTTTCAATCCTCCTCAAATAATGAAATTGGTTGAAATAATCCGTGCGAATAAAACTTCAGAGAAAAATATAGAGATTGCATATAATTTTGCACTGTCATTAGGGAAAGTTCCCGTCATTGCAAAAGATGTTCCCGGATTTATCGTGAATAGAGTTGCAAGAAATTATTACAATGAAGCAATGCGTATTGCCACAGAGCAAGCAGCCGACATTACCACCATTGATGCAGCCATGAAAAATTGGGGTTTTAAAATGGGGCCTTTCGAACTTATGGATCTCATCGGAAATGATGTAAACTTAGAGGTCACAAAATCTGTATATTCACAATATTTTAATGAACCGCGTTTTTCGCCTTCCACAATGCAACAAGACATTGTAAATGCAGGTATGTATGGCAAAAAAACACAAAGCGGTTTTTATGACTATTCGCAACAATAGCGTTAGACTAACCCAATAAAACAAATGTTGATGAAGAAATTTGAACAAGTCGCCGAAATAACATATTCCCTACTTACGAAGTATGTGCTATTGTTATGGGTGATTGTTGTTTTCTGCACATCGCAAGCCGCTTCGCAGGAAGTTATTCCAAGATATTATGAACGTAATACACTTTACCCAAACGGAGTGTTAGAAATTGGCGCGCTTGGTATGTTTACAAAGTATTTCGGAGAATTTTCCGATGAACGGTTCGGATATACAATCGGTATGCAATCACGGTATCTTATGCCCTTTCTTCCCGAATTAGGATTGGGTTTTAGAATAGCACATGGCACAATAGATTACAATAGACGATTTAGACCCAAATTCGGCGATGATTTTCGCCGACAATTTCCTTTAGGATTATATCCCGACGCATTAGATATTGCACAAAGTAGAAGCACGAAATATACTGTATTTGACCCTTTAGTTTTTGTTAATATATTTCCTCGAAGCCCGATTAACTATTATATTTTTGCAGGTTATTCAGTAATGGCTTTTTATCCGCAAGAAATAGAATCAGCGCCATTATCAGATCAAGGAATTAGACTGAACTATACTAATTGGAAAGACGAAGATAACTTTAGCACGCATTGGACAGGCGGCGTGGGCATGGATTTTTATATTTCTCGAAGAGTATCCATAGGTGCACAGTTTGCATTCAGAAACATTCAAACAGATTTTCTTGATGGATATGCACAAATAGATGAGAATGGGATTCCGACATTACCGGATAACTTCATAGAGTCCGGCATAAAACTATCTGCATACTTTTTTAATGATGAAGATGTAGATAATGATGGCATTGACAATGAAACCGAAGAAAAAATGGGACTAAATCCATTTTCCGCAGATTCAGATGATGACGGTATGTCTGATTATGATGAAATATATGTGTATAAAACAAACCCTCTCTCGAATGATACGGATTTTGATGGCATTCCTGATATAGTAGAGATAACCAAATATTTTACCGATCCTACCAAGAAAGATACAGATGAAGATACTCTCTCCGATGCAGACGAGGTTGCAGTGTTTAATACCAATCCTCGAGCAGTTGACACCGATGGTGATTCTTTAAGTGATGCTGAGGAAATTCGTATTGGAACCAACCCATTGTCGCCTGATACTGATGGTGACAATATATCGGACAACATGGACGAATGTCCTAAATTCGCAGGGTTAGAATCACTCAATGGATGCCCAAAGCCGGTAAAAATTGATACCATTATTGTTCGCGATACAGTTATTCGAGAAAAAATTACCATAAAAGAAGGTCAATCGTATTCGCCTTTCGGAATTAACTTTGAAACTGCTAAAGCAGATATTAAACCCGAATCAGAGATTATCCTTGATGATGTCGCACAATGGTTGAAAAAGAATCCATCAATTATTGTAGAGATTCGCGGACATACCGATGCGACAGGAACAGCCGAAGCTAATAAATCATTGTCAGAATTACGTGCCTTAGAAGTAATGAAATATCTGATTCTTCATGGAATTTCTGCAAACAGACTATCTGCAATTGGTTATGGTTCATCAAAACCTGTTTCAGAAAACACATCAGAAAAAGGAAAAGCAAAAAACAGACGCATAGAATTTTTTGTAAAGAAATCTGAGTAAACTATTTATTTGCTTTCAAAACTATTTGTTTCAGATGACTTTTGAACCGTATTCCTTAAAGTGTATTTCCTCCACCAATTAAACTGCCCCCTCCCTCATTTCCCTTGCGTTTGTGATTTGCAGGTGCATCATTTATTCGATAAGAAAGTGTTGCCGTCAAGTATGTAAAATCTCTTCTGTTTTGAAGTTCTGTCGAAAAATCTGTCCCGGAAACCATCCCACCAAAACGCGCAGTATTGAGAAAATCAATCCAATTGAACGATAATGATATTTTTTTTTCATAGAAATGTTGTTTGAATGCAATGTTAGCATAAGAAAACTCATATCGTTTACCCTGAGTAATAACTATTGGGGACGTATATTCTGCATATAACTGGAAAATAGTATTTTCAGACAATATAAAGGTAGAAATAAGCTTTCCGATCCACGCATAACTTCTCTGAAGATACTCTGTGTCTCCATCATTACCTTCAGTGCTCTGATAAAAGAGGGAAATATCTGATTGCAATTTCAGTGAAGAATGAATGTCAATTACTCCACTTGACTGTAGTCCATAATTCAAAGATTTTCCAATATTAATCGGTTTTTCTATGATAATCGCAGACGAGACTTTTTCTCGAAAACGCGGGTTAATAACATTATCGGTAAAGCGGGCAAACAGCTCTGTGTTCATAAGACCAAATTCTGTATATTGAATATAACCAAGCTCAAAAGACTGTGTAAACTCCGGCATTAGCTGCGGATTACCCGTCCTCCAAATGAGTGAGTCTGTTTTATCTAAAAATGGATTTAACAATGGTCCGTCCGGACGATTGATACGACGAGAATAAGACAGCTGTAGCGAATTTACTTCACTCAATGGATAACTTATTGAAAAAGATGGAAATATATTAAGAAAATTTCTTGAAAAATTGAGTGAATCGTTATTGTTTAGAATAAAATTTGACATTGAATTTGTCGTATATTCTGCTCTTAACCCTAACTGATATGAACACTGTGCAAAGTTTGATTGAATAGTGCAATATAATGAATGAACATTATCTTGATGTTCCGCCATGGTTGATTGTGAATTATCAATTGAATAAGATTGCGTCGCAGCATCGTAACGACGAAAGAGGAAACTAGAAGAGATTCCCTCAAGATATGATTTTGCTCCACATTCAATTTTCGTTGTATCATTAAAGGATAACACTATATCAGATTGTAGTAACCAAGAATGGGAGATTCCATCTAAGTCAGTAGTGTACCTTGTTGTACGGCCTGATGCTATTAGCATAAAGTTCCGATCTGTCTCACGATTTTCAAAATGCGCAGATTGTCCAAAGCTTGTTGGAAAATATGAGAACTCGGTGGTGATTTCAAAATGTTTTCTCTCTGCTTTATAATTATGAATTATGCCGGCTGAACCAACAAGAAATGGCAATGAAGTCATGGATTCAGTGGTAAAATTACTTCTGATCGCTTCATTAATTCCGGAAATGATCGCCGCATTACTGGGGATATTAATCGTTGTTTTACTAGCTCGAAAATCACAGCTGACAGTTATCAAATCACGAGATGACAGTGACATATCCGCACCAATTTTAAGACCTCCATACTCTGTACGATTATTTTGACGCCCATCTCGATTCGTTGTTGAGTTGACTTGCGTAAAATTATCAACAAATTGCGTATTGACGTTTGTCACTCGATCATGTTCACCTCTGGTAATATCCCCGCTATAAAATATATTAAGTCCTTTCATATTCGAATTACATTGTGTTGAAAGCCCATAATTATGAATACTCCCGATAGCAACATTTATAGTGGAATTAAATCCCGCATCTTCTTTCTTTTTTAGATGAATATTAATAATTCCGGATTGACCTTCGGCATCATATTTTGCACCAGGATTTGTGATTATTTCTATATTATCGATGACATGCGCCGGTAAGTTTTTTAGCATTTGAGCTTGATCGCCATATAAACGAATCGGTTTATTATCAATCATTACTGTCACAGAACTATTTCCTCGCAATGAGACATTAGCCTCAGCATCAACGGTAATGCCCGGTAAAGTTTGTAAAACATCAATAGCTGTACCTCCACTGGATGAAATTGCCTCATCAATGTGTACGACTTTTTTGCCGGCACTCATTTCAATACTCTGACGATTTGCCTCAACAGTAACGCCTTCTCTATATGTTGCGCTATAATTAAGGGCAATAATAGTATTGGAACTCCGCATTATGTGTTCAATTTTCAACATTGTATCTGCATAACCGATATAACTGACGGTACAATGCGTAAACTCTTTATTCATTTTGTCAGAAATTATACAAATTCCATGTTCATCAGAATAGAAGCCTTTTCTCTTCGTTGTATCCTTCATTGATGTCAACATAATTTTTGCCCTCGGCAAAATATTCATTGTTTCTTTGTCAATTACTTTAATGGTAACTTGTTGGCCGTAAGAAAAGACGGACATAAAGAGCAAGAGAGAGAAAAATAATCGTATAAACATATTAGGTCCTGATTTATGATAATACATGAATACGATTGTTTATACATTTAGTTCACTGTAAGTTAAGGCATCTATTAACATTATTAACATTTGTTTTCTGGTATTATGTCATTTTTAGAATAGATATAATTTCACTAACACGACTTAACTCATTTTAACATTATAAATACAAAAAAAAAGCGTCTCATTTTGAGACGCTTTTTTTATTTTAATGACAAGACTTAACAATTACTTTGCTGATTCGACAACAGTATCTACAAATTTTTTATAACGCTCTGCATCACCGCCGTTTAGCTTGGCTCTTTGTAAAAGTGCCAAAATATTCTGTGCTTGTCCAATACTCATTTCCACTACAACCATGTCTGAGGGCTGTTTTTTCTCATCCTGTGCTTTTTGAAGTAAAGCCATAAGCACTTTTCTTACATCAACAAAAGCATCTACCTCACCACCGCGTATTTCAACTCCATCAAGTAAAGCGGCTGCAAATGCAACTTCACTAATTGGCATTTTGGGCTTGAGCATTTTAACTTCAGTTTTTTGTTGTGCAGACATTATACCTGAAAATGGCAGCATCATGAGTGCAACAAACACAGCAATACACGCTGAACGAAGAACTTTTTTCATTGTAGAGTAACTCCTAATAAATAATTGAAAAAATATAATTAAAGTGAAAGATTCACACCTATTCTGTGAAGAGTACCTGAACGGAACAACACCGTTGCACCGTAGTCTATATTTATTTTATTTGTCACAATACCAACTCCTCCGGAAAACCCCGCCATACTAGTTTGCCCGTCCGAGTTGACGGCATTCCGTACAGCATTATCGTAACCTATACGTAATTGCACCGCTTTGCCGACATATAACTCACCTCCAAGTGCAAAATTAGATAATCTATCGAAGAAATTATCTGTTTCGTCCGTTAAATGATGAAGATTTACATTGACAAGTAGGGGTAAACCGCGTAAACGATAACTTAACCCCAACCGCGCATCCAATGGCAAACTTTCTCTCACTCCTTGGTAAGTTGCCAACTGTGCTCCAATATTTAATATCGAAAAACCAATATTCAACTTTGATTTTACATTTCTATATAAAATACCTGCATCAACAGCTAAAGCCATCGAATTAGCGTCTGCCACACTCGAGTAAATTGCCTTAACTGTTGTACCATAAGTAAGTGTTGAATCAAGAAAATTAGAATATGTTCCCATAAAAGCAATGTCGGAACCGGAAAACGAGCCGGAAACAACCCCTTGGTTATTCGCTCTGTCAAATGATCCATAACTTGTGAACAACACAGATCCTGACCAATACCCGAACGCTTGCGAATTATCCGCATACGTTGCCAAACCGGAATTAATATCCAAAACATGTTTCAAG
>JAYRWZ010000059.1:0-4100 GCA_041917875.1 Chloroflexota bacterium
ATGCTACTTTACGAAGAAATAATAATGTTACCTATATTGTTGATAAACAAAATCAAGGACAAGACTATCTTTATGGCTTGCAATTTGGTATTGCTTATATAATGCGAGCTGAATTACGTTACCCTCCCCATGTCACATTATTATTGGGAATGGAGTATGTACGAGCAAATCTTCTTGGAAGCGGAGTTCAAAATTATCTTTTTTGGGGAATAAATTTTCGTATTACAGCTTAACTCTTTTCCCCTTAGTCGAGTAATAATTGTAACACTACCCTTATTAAATGTTCTAATGTGTTTATAGTTACTTATCCCACCACCCACCATGAAACACAGAGTAATCAGATATTTGGTCGTTTATTTGGACTAAGTTTATTATAGAACAAGTGCTGCGTTCCTCAAAATATTGTCAAACTGAGTAATCGAACGCCAAATACTTATGACAAAAGTGACACTTGTCATACTCCTTAAAGAAGGAAATGTGTATATTTGTATGTATGAAAAAAATACTTGTCATCATATCATTATTCAGTATAGTGTTTTCGGCAACGGAACTCTATCAATTATTGAAAATACCGGTTTTGATTGCTCATTATCTTGAACATCAGAGCAAAGAGACAGGTATGGGGATAGCAGACTTCTTTTCGGTGCATTATTCAAAAGCAATTGCCGAAGACGAAGATGCGGAACGTGATATGCAATTACCATTCAAAACGCATGAATGCCCCGGACAATTATTAGTAGCTATAGACGATAACGGTGAACTGTTTACTCTGCAAAGTCCCATGCGTGAAGTGCGCCATACCCGATTATGTATGCAAGAAAATGCTTTGCCATCTGGTTTTTACACTGATATTTGGCAACCTCCCCGTATTTCCTGATAACACCCCTTTTGTGATTTTTATTATATCATGCTGACACAGGCATTCTTGTGTCACGGCATATGCTGTGCTTATGGCTTTATGTCATGGTACATCGTATGATCCTCATGTCTTTTTCACAATTATCAGGAATATTTTATGTTATCCGCAATTATAGATTTTTCTATACATAATAAAATTATTGTCGGTATTTTGACCATTGCACTTATCGTATGGGGTACAATAAGTGTTATGAATTTACCGATAGATGCTGTACCTGATATTACAAATAATCAAGTACAGATCATAACAATATCACCGTCGCTTGCAGCACCTGAAATTGAGCGATTAGTAACTTTTCCCATAGAACAAGCGAATGCTAATATTCCGGGAATGACGGAAATCAGGTCATTTTCCCGTTTCGGTCTTTCTGTTGTGACGATTGTCTTTAGCGATGATACCGATGTGTATTGGGCGCGTCAACAAGTGAGCGAACGTTTGCAAGCGGTGCGTTCACAAATTCCTGCCGATGCAGGTAATCCGGAGCTTGGACCTGTGACGACAGGCTTAGGCGAAGTATATCAATATGTTGTCAAAGCGAAACCCGGCTATGAACAACAATATACTCCTATGGAATTACGAACCATTCAAGATTGGGTGGTGCGCCGTCAATTATTGGGCACACCGGGTATTGCCGATGTGAGTAGCTTCGGTGGTTTATTGAAGCAATATGAGGTTGCCGTTAATCCTGATAAATTACAGAGTATGGGATTAACAATTAATGATGTTTTTACCGCATTGGAAGAAAATAATCATAATACGGGCGGTGCTTATATCGAAAAAAATTCAACGGCATTATTTATTCGAAGTGAAGGGTTGGTACGTGATACCGCGGATATTGCCAATATTGTCATTAAACATATGCCTGATGCGATGCCTATTCTCATACGTACTGTCGCTGATGTACGTATAGGTAATGCGGTACGCTATGGTGCTATGTGCTATAATAATGAGGGTGAGATAGCAGGCGCGGTGGTGATGATGTTGAAGGGGGAAAATTCCTCCCGTGTTATTCAAGCCGTGAAAAAAAGAATTGGTGAAATACAAACAATGTTGCCCGAAGGAGTGATTATAGAACCGTTTTTGGACAGGACAAAGATGGTAAATAATGCTATTCAGACCGTGGAAACAAATTTAATGGAAGGTGCATTAATTGTTATTTTCGTTTTGGTTTTATTCCTTGGTAATATCCGCGCCGGATTTGTTGTTGCTTCCGTCATACCATTAGCAATGTTTATTGCAGTTATTTGTATGAATATTTTTGGAGTGTCAGGGAATTTAATGTCTCTTGGTGCATTGGATTTCGGGTTAATTATTGACGGCGCCGTTATTATAGTTGAAGCCGTTTTACATCGTTTGGTACATAATAAACATTTTGCCGATGGTACTGTATTAAGTCAAGGGCAAATGAATGATGAAGTACGGGGTTCTGCACGTCGTATGATGGGATCTGCTGTGTTTGGTCAAATAATTATCCTTATAGTGTATTTGCCTATTTTAACATTGGAAGGTATTGAAGGAAAAATGTTTAAGCCGATGGCACAGACGGTATCATTTGCAATCATCGGAGCCTTTATTTTATCACTGACATATGTACCGATGATGTCATCATTATTGCTCAGCCGACGCATACATCATTCGATAACATTAGCAGATCGTATGATGAATATATTTGACAGACTGTATGTGCCCTCATTGCAAAAAGCCATGCGCTATCCCTTGGTTATTTCTCTTGCATCTTTAACAGCTTTTATTGTCAGTGTTGGCATTCTTCTTTCTATGGGAGGGGAATTTATTCCGGAATTAGAAGAAGGTGATTTTGCCGTTGATACCAGATTAATGACAGGCAGCTCATTGACGGCAACAATACAGGCAACACAAAAAGCCGCAGGTTTATTAAAAGAACGTTTTCCCGAAGTAGAAAAAGTTGTCACAAAAATTGGATCCGGAGAAATTCCCACCGATCCCATGCCCATAGAAGCAAGTGATATGATGGTGATATTAAAGGATAAAAAACAATGGAAAAATGCTAAAAATTTTGATGAACTTGCCAATAAAATGGGTCAAACACTTAATGAAATACCCGGATTATCGTATGGTTTTCAATTTCCAGTGCAAATGCGATTCAATGAATTAATGACCGGAGCACGCCAAGACGTTGTCTGTAAAATATTCGGCGAAGATTTGGATACTCTTGCCAAATATGCCGAAACCTTAGGGACAATTATTCAATCTGTTCATGGCGCAAAAGACGTATATGTAGAAAAAGTTACGGGCTTGCCGCAAATAGTTATCACCTATAAACGCGATGCTATGGCACGCTATGGCATTACTATCCGTGAGGCAAATAAAATTGTTCGTGCCGGATTAGCGGGAGAAAGTACGGGTATGCTCTATGAAGGTGAACGGCGTTTTGATGTTATGGTGCGTATTGATTCCTCAAAGCGTAACGATATGGTTGATATTGGTAATATTCCCATTATGACGGCATCGGGTGTGCAAATACCTTTATCGCATATTGCGCAGATTGATATGAAAGACGGTATTAATCAAATTCAACGAGAAGATGCAAAAAGGCGCATTATTATTGGATTTAATGTACGCAATAGAGATGTACAATCTGTCGTAGAAGAATTACGCACTAAAGTATCTACATCAATAATATTTCCGGTGGGATATAAAATTACTTATGGCGGGCAATTTGAGAATTTGGAAAAAGCAAAACAACGATTACTTATTGCCGTACCTGCTGCTCTGGTGTTAATTTTAGTGATGTTGTATTTTGCATTTCGTTCATTACGGTATGGTTTTCTTATATTTACAGCCATCCCATTGTCCGCCATCGGAGGAATTATTGCCCTATGGGCACGCGGTATGCCATTTAGCATTTCCGCAGGTGTCGGATTTATTGCATTATTCGGTGTTGCCGTTTTAAATGGTATTGTTTTAATGGCGGAATTTGCACGATTACAACAAACAGGTCTGCGCAATTTACCCTTTATTGTGATGCGCGGCACACGCTTACGCTTGCGGCCTGTCTTAATGACGGCAGCCGTTGCTTCCTTAGGATTTTTACCTATGGCTTTAAGTAATGGTGCCGGTGCGGAAGTACAAAGACCTTTGGCAACTGTTGTTATCGGTGGTTTGGTGACATCAACATTATTGACACTTATTGTCCTGCCGG
>JAYRWZ010000060.1:0-13686 GCA_041917875.1 Chloroflexota bacterium
CCATCCAATACTCTTCCCAATAAATTCTCACCGACCGATACCGTCAATTTAGTACCTGTGGCGATAATTTCCATTCCCGGTTCAATATCATGCAAATCACCGAGAACCATAGATAAAATTCGTGAATCCCTAAATCCAATAATTTCGGAACGACACACCTCATTGCCCGCTCTATCTCGTAAACTGCACACTTCGCCAACAGGTGCCTGTGGTCCTTCACTTTCGATGACCAATCCTATAACTTGCACCACCCTTCCGACTGCACGCACAGATTTGGTGTTGCGAATTATAGGCGAATATTTATCAAGTAAAGAGCTTGTCATGAGTATTTATTCGGATAATCGTGCTGCATGTAATTGTCGGCGAATTTCTTGCAATTGTGTCGTAATCTGAGCATCCACTGCCCCAATATCGGATTCGACAATACAACCGCCTCGAGCAATGGATGAATCTGCAATAATAGTAATATCGGGGTTACGCATTGTGTCGCCAATTAATGTATTTTTAACCTGATCTATCGCTTCATATTCATGAGGATTAACCCTGACCCGTAAAGTGTGGGCATTACGATAACCGTCAATTGCTTTCTTTGCTTGCCTTATGACCATAGACATATCGCGGCTAATGGCATCAGCAATAATAGTTTCGGCTATTTCAACGGCAATATTTAAGGATAATTCTTCCATTTCTTTGGTGATATTCCGAAATTCACCATGCAAATGATGTATCATATTTTCAAAATGAGTACGAATTTCCTGTTGCTCCTGTATTTCTACCGTCATTGTAGCAGCAGTTACTTGTTTGCCGTCATCAAAACCGCGATCATAAGCATCTTGGATCATTTGCTGAGCTTCAGTATAGGGAATCGGCTCGGGCAAATCGCTTTCTTCTAATAATTCGTCGCCGTCCGGAATATCATTTTCATCAAATTCAGCAAAATCTGCTGCAAAAACAGATTCACTCTCATACGATGGAATTATTTTCAACCGTGAATGAGCACGCGAGGGAATTTCTATGGTCAGAAGTTTACTCATAATGATTATACGAATACATCTTCAGAGCCGCGACCGCTAATGACAATTTCATCGCGTTCTTCAAGAACTTTAATAACATCAACAATGCGCACCTGTGCCGCTTCGACATCTTTGAGTTTCACAGGTCCCATAAATTCCAATTCTTCACGAATAACTTCGGCTGCCCTTTCGGACATATTTTTGAATATCTTGGTCTGAATTTTTTCATCGGCAACTTTTAATGCCATTGCCAAATCACGTTTATCAACCTCACGGAGAATGCGCTGAATACCTTTATCATCTATCATGATTATATCTTCAAACAAGAACATCAGACGTTTAATTTCGCCAGATAATCCGGGATTACGTTCTTCGATGGATTCCAAAAGACTTTTTGCGGTAGCATTATTGGTTTTGTTTAATATTGCCGCCACTAATTGAGCACCGCCGGTTGCTGCAAGGTTTTGTGAAAGTACGGCATCGCCAATTTGGTCAACAACGGCTTCTACTTCGGCTATAATTGAAGGCGAGACCTTTCCTAAAGTCGCAATACGCACCAGAGTATCGGCACGTAATTCATCCGTAAATTCACTCAATAAATCCGAACTTTGATCCGGTGTTAAATGCGACAAAATAAGTGCTATGGTTTGCGGATGTTCTTTCGATAAAAAACTTGCTAATTGCTGAGGGTCGGCTTTGCGTAATATATCAAAACCGCGAATCGTGGTGAGGATTTTTATCTTGTCAAGAATTTCCTTTGCGCGCTCCGGACCAAAAGATTTTTGCAATAGTGTGAGGGCATAATCAAGACCACCATCCAAATAATAACCGTGAGCCGTCATTAGCTCAAAAAAATCCTCATTTACCCTGTGAATGATATCTTTCGATACCCCTTTAAGCGTAGAAATTTCGACTGCTATTGATTCAACATCTTTGGGATCAAGTTGTGAATATATTTTTGCAGCATTATCCACATCCAATGTCATAAGCAAAATAGCAACTTTTTGTTTGCCATTCAATCGTTCATACGTCAGATGCCTCGATATTTCTAATTCTTTTGCCATAGTAAAATCGGTTGTATATATTATTTTTTCATAAAATCTTGTTGCATTACTAATTTAAGCAATCGCGCCGCATCAGCCGGTTTTTCGACTAAATAGTTTTTCACACGATTTCCGATTTCTTCTTTCATAAAATCATCCTCCGTCAATTCACCGAGCGTTTGCTCATCAAGTCGTCTGCGGGCTAATTCTGCCAGATTTTCTCGCTCAGCATTCGGATCATACGGCTCAAGACGGCTGACAGAACTCGAAGCAACATTACTACTCGGTAATAATAACAATGGATCATCGCCGCGAATAGTGGCTAATAAAGCAGCGTCCACAACAGGGGGTTCACCCAAGACCCATTCAATCCGACTGCGCACTTGTGGCGACATAATCAACTTGCGTATCATCCAAATTGCTAAGAGCATAGCCAGCACTATCAATACTTTCTCGATTATCTCCTCGGTGGTCAATGGCAAATCATTGCCGCGCAATCGTTCAAGCTCTTCTTGTTCCGACGTGATGTCAAATTGGATATTTTCCACCGTCACTTGATCGCTGCGTGTCGGATTATAACCCACCGAATTTTTTATGATCTGATTTAATTGCAGCATTTGTTCTTGCGGACGCGGCGTATATTCTAATGTGGGTGCGCCGTCTTTCTCCACTACCTTCGTCGTGCCGTTGATCAATGCCGCTACCGTCATTCTTTTTATGCCGCCACCATTATTTATGATCTTCTCCACAGTCTTGGATATTTCATAATTCGTAATCTTATTACGGTTCTCACTATTGGAATTGGTTGCCGGATAATTTAATGAATCAACAGCCGCACTTCGCCCTTCTAATTGCTGCTCGCTGCGCACTACCTGCTCATCCGGGTTAAATTTCTCTTCCGTTTTTTCTATCTGTTGAAAATCCAGCTCCGTCGTTGCACGCACCACCGCATTGCCAACCCCCAAAACTCCATCCAATAAACTCTGAACCTTGGATGTCAGATACTGATCCACCTTTTGTTGCAATTCATACTGAGTGTCGCTCATTGCTGCCAAGGAATTTTTGTCCCTTTGCGGCTCCGACAATATCTGACCCTTCTGATCAACAACAGTTACCGCTCCGGCATCCAAACCCTCTATGCTGCTTGCTACCAAATTCTGTATGCCTTCAACATTGAGTTTATTGATACTCTTCGTACCCTTCAATTGCAATACCACAGATGCCGTCGCCTGCTTCTGGTCTTTGTCGAACAATGCCTTTTCCGGAATCACTATATGCACGCGCGCTTTCTTTACCTCGCCGATCGAAGCTATCGTCCGAGCCAGCTCACCCTCCAATGCTCGACGATAATTTAACTTTTGCACAAAATCAGACATGCCCAAATTGGTCTTATCGAACAACTCATAGCCAACAACGCTCGATTCCGGCAAGCCCTCCGATGCCAATGACAATCTCGTGTCATGCAACACTTCCTGCGGTATCAATATTGTGCTGCCATTATTCGACAACTCATACTTAATATTTCGCTCCCGCAATTTGTCCGTTATCGTCGCTGCGTCCTTCGGCTCCAACTCACTGAATAATACCGACATCTGGGTCTTATTTGCCGCACCTATTATCATCACCACAGCCGCAACTGCCGCAACTACCGCCCCGCCGATGAATATTTTCTGCGTCCGGGACAATCTGCTCGCAAAACTGCGCAACTGCCCCATCACATTTTGACCCGATTGCAACTGCTGTATATCTGCCATACTCTTTTGTCCTCTTTCTTACTGCCTGTTTACACCTGTATCCTAATAAGCTCGCGATATGTATCTAAGGACTTATTGCGCAATTCCATCAATAACTGAAATGTAGTCTTTGCCTTCTCTGCCGAAATCATCACATCATGCAAATCTATCGGCTCGCCCTTCACAAATTTTGCCGTGTTCTCTGCCGATTCTTGCTGCGATTGATTCACATCTCCTATCAATCCTTTCAATGAATCAACAAATGATTCCTTGCCCGCAGCCTCGCTGCCCGAAGATGTTTGCTGCTCCAACTGATTGCGCTGCAACTCTATCGGCTTATATAATCGCTTCAGCGGATTTGTCTCATTCACTACCATTATTGTTCTCCCGTTTAAGCATGTCCATCAAATAAAGTGCCTTTTGTCGGCTGTTCTTGCTGCAATGAACCCTTCCGTGTAAATACCGAATATGATTCCTTTTGTACCGTTTCCTGACTATAAGCACGCATCACATAGCGCCGAGCGGCTATGCCCTGACCGCCGCCCGATTGTTCCAAGTCCGTGCCAATCTTTTCCCCCGATGACCCCGCAACCGCCGTATCAAAACTGTCGGTTATCCGTTCCCGACGACGAACAGGCAAACTCGGACGATTGCCCGACGCTTGCGTATATGCTTTCACTGCTTGGATATTCATTTACTGCGGCTCTTTTATATCTCCAACGATTCCCGAGCCATATTCTTCGCCGACGTTATTACCGATGTGTTTGCCTCAAATGAACGCTGCGCACTTATCATTTCAACCATCTCGGTCACAATATTCACATTCGGCATCGAAACATAGCCCTCCTCATTCGCATCGGGATGCGACGGATCATAAACCTTACGTGGAGGGGAATTATCGTTCACAACACGTGCCGTCACCGCCTTAGCATCCTTGCCATAGACATCCTCACTGAGGTTCGGCGCATGGAACTTGCTCGTGCCTTGCAATGCTATCTGATCTTCCAAATTCTTAAAAAAAGGTGCCTTCGGATTCGCTCGCGCTATCACAACTTCACGCTTATATACTTCACCCCGCTCGCCACGTGTCGTGTTGGCATTTGCTATGTTTTTTGCCACCGCACTCAAGCGCTGACGCTGCACGCCCAATCCTTGACTGCTTATATTCAATGATGTAAACAAATTCTCAGCCATAAAACTATCCCCTACTGATTAGCACCGCGTATCGCGTTCTGCATACCTTGAAAAAAACGTTGCGTCATCCGCGACGCAAATCGAAAACGTATCTGGTTCTGTGCCAATTCCGACATCTCCTTGTCCACATTCACATGGCTCTCTCCGCTAAACAATCGCTCCGGCTCCGGAATACTCGCCGGCTCGCCCTCGCCACGAATCTCGCCGTCCGACAAAGAACCTATCGGCAAATGACGACTATCCGCACGAGCACCGCTCAACACCATCTGTTGCTTCTGGAACTCCTCCTCGAACTTAACACGCTGCGGACGATACACAGGAGAGGTGGCATTCGTCATATTCGTCGCTATCGTTTGCTGACGCATCGCATAAGCATCCAATGCCCGATTCATCAATGGCAAACGCCCCTTCGTAAACAAATGATCATGTATCATAACGCTTTTACCTCTTCTTAGACCTCTTTCCCAACTTCCTCTCCCAAGTTCAATGCCAATCAAACAAACAACACAATCACAATCACAAACCAAATTTCAAACCATTACTTTTCAACACTTACCAACCCCAAAACGACTCCGCCGCCGCCAATAGCGAAGAACAATACAATCCAACTGAACAATAATAACCAAATCGAATCAACGATTTCGCCATCATCGCAAGTAAAAGCAAGCCTGCTCAACAACACACAATCCCAGCCAACCCATAATAATAGGTAGATTAATCTTCAACATTATACATCAATAAAAAACAAAGGATTACAGCCGATTACTCGACCCATATAAACAAATGTCAGGCACGCAACAACTGATTCAACATACGATCGGACATATCCAAAAGAGCATTAGAACTTGCAAAAAGGGCTTCGGTTTCACGCAACAACACAACAGAACGCGACAATAACTCCGACGATTCCACCAAAAGAACCGCCGATGCCGACAACATAAGCTCCGACTCCTGCAACAGCCCCTCAGAGCTATGCAATAATTGCTCGGACTTGCTCACCAGAGCTTCCGAATGACTCACTAACCAATGAACTTGCTGCATACATTCGCTTTGGCAATAATGAACTAATGGCTAAAATAGAAAATTGTTGGAATATAACAGACCCCAAACTCCGTAATAATAACAAAACCCGCAATGCTGTCAATCATCAAAACCGAAACACAACCCCGACTTCACCGCATAACTCACAATAAAACACTCTTGTTTCAGCTCTATTCCCAAACCCTGATACTATCGCCCTTAGGTCTGCAAAATTATGCCAAACCCATACCCTCTTACCACAAACAACAATTTTTGGCTAATAAACAACAATCACCACACAGAACCCTAAGCCCTAGCACCAACGCACAACAAAACAAGCATCTTGAATTGAGCGCACGGGATTGCTTTTGTCCGTAAAAATGGGCAAGAAGATGTACTATATCAACTATAAACTTATTGATAAACTCTCACAATGATTCAACGGTTATGGGGCATTATTTCTTAATCATGAATATTTCGTTTCAATCGATACGTTATGAGAATATGTCGAAAAAAGCGAAATTTTTCGATACGTCGAGGGCTGTCTCCCATTAAGGATACACGAATGAAAAGGATTGGGCTTTGATTTGGAATCAGAACACAGATTCCATGCCATGGATTGTGCAGTCCGGTACATGGTACTATCGTGTGAGGGCAGGTTATGGCACTGTGTTTTCCAATTACAGCGATGTGTTAATTGACGGCAATCAAGTGGGCGGTTAAGTGCCGGTTGATTAATTGTTCGGGATATGAGAGAGAATCCCTATTGCACTGCGGTAGGGATTTTTTTTGTGCGCATCGGGTTTATGGGTTTTTGATATGTTTTTTTGAGCGTTTTGTTTCCCATGGGTTTGATTCATGGCGGCGTAAATGGGGATAGGGGTGTTTTTGATTGTCGGGTACGGCATCGGTGGGTGGCGGTGGGGGTGCTATGGCGACGGTGGGAAACAGTTCGGTGACGGTATTGGGTTCAAAAGCCCATTCTTTGTGATGATAGGCACAAACAGGCAAACAAGCAGAGCAATAGTTATGTGTGCCGAAATAGGGAAAACATTTTCCGGTGTCCACGGTGTAGCGGTCATTGCCGAGGTGATCTTTGCCGGCGAGAGGGTTTCGTTCATCGGGAATGGCATCGGCAGGGCAATATATCCTGCATGCTTTGCAGTTGTCGCAAAATTGGGCTATGCCGGCATCAATGGGTGCATCGAGAGCTAAGGGCATGGATGTGAGTATGCAGCCGATACGAAAGAGAGGTCCTATGCGTGGATTGATAATGGAGCCATGTCTTCCGAGTTCGCCGAATCCTGCTTTGAGCGCGATGGGTATATGTAAGACATTGGTGTCGCCTATTGGGTGTTCGACGACGCAATGCCAGCCAAGCGAGCGTATATATGCGGCAAGTTTGATGATGATATCGCCAAGGGAATGATAGATGCGTAAGCATTCGATGGCTGCTTCGTCGGAGGGGACGGTTTGGAAGGGTTGCCAGCGCATTTTTTGTCCTAGTGCTATGGCATAGTGTTCATTGACTTGTTTGCCTTGATAGATGTCTTGGGGTTCTATGGCGCATATGCCGACAAGGTCAGCACCCAGTTGCAATGCTTTTTCTTTGATGGATTGTGCTGCTGTGTCGGGTGGGAGTATTTGTTGAATGGGGGCGGGTGTTCCTTCCATTGCGGGGTATTGTTCATTGAAGATAGCATTGATATAGTGCCCAACTTCGGGTATATTGATAGATCTGCCACCGATGCTTTTGTACCATTGTTCCCATTGGAAAGGCGGTGGCGATTGTGGATGGGCGAGTATGGGTAGTTCAAGTTTCATAGGTTTATGTCCATTAACGGTAATTACCATATAAGGTCATTTGCGGCATTGAGCGCTTGTTGCAGCACGAGTTCCATATCATGCCCGACGACGGTGAGATGTCCCATTTTGCGTCCTTTGCGTGAGTCTTTTTTTCCATAGAGATGAAAGGCGGTTTCCGGATGGCGTAGGAGCGGCGTGATGCTGTCGGGTACGCCGCTGCCGGGTCTTTCGCCGAGTATATTGACCATGACTGCTGCTTTTGTGAGCATTGCGGGCGAGCCCAGCGGTAAGTTGTTCACTGCTCTGACGGCATTTTCAAATTGCGAGCAATAGCATGCTTCAATGGTATAGTGTCCGCTATTGTGTGGGCGGGGTGCTATTTCATTGAAGAGTACGTCGCCGGAGTCTGTGAGGAACATTTCCACGCCAAAGACACCTACGCCATTGATGGCTTCCACACAAGCAAGGGCAATATCTTGTGCTTTTTTGTGAATGTCCGGTGAGCATCGTGCGGGGGCAATCACCACACGGCATATATGATTTTCTTGGATGGTTTCCACACAAGGGTATATGACATGTTCGCCTCGTCTGTTGCGCGCCACCATAACGGCAAGCTCCGACGAAAAGCGGACGAATTGTTCTGCCATGACTTGGCGGGGTTCTTCGGACTCATTGAATCTCTTAAAACCTGCTATTGCTTCCTGTTCCGTTCTGACAGTAACATTCCCGTAGCCGTCATAGCCCAAGGTTCTTGTTTTGATGATAAAGGGAAATCCATGCTTTTTGCCGAACTCTGCTGCTTGCTCGGCGGAGTGCAGGTCTTCAAATATGGTCATGGGTATGCCTGCCGCAGCGAAGGTTTTCTTTTGAGTAAATTTATCTTGCACCAAAGCCACGGTGTCGGCATTGGGAAAGACCAAGCGTCTTTGTGCTATGGTGTGGAGTATATCGGGATTGACAAATTCGTTTTCGAGAGTGATGATGTCGGAGATGTCAATGAAGCGTTGGAGTTCTTCGGGATTATTCCAGCCCTCGGTAAATTCATGTTTGGTCATAGTCCCTGCGGGAGAATTGGCACCATGTTCGATCACCGCAACACCCAGCCCAAGACGATAGGCGGCTTGTGCGGTCATTTTTGCTAATTGTCCGCCACCGATGATACCGAGAATGACGGCGCGCGAGGTATGGAGAGAATATGGAGAAGCCAGCATAGTATGGAGTATGGTTCAAAGTGAATGAATGGTGCAAAATTACGGTCTAAGACTGTTGAGCAAGATTTTCATAGGCGTTTTCGATGAGAACGTTGATGTCTTTATCGGGCATGACAATCTGGATTTGTGTTCCTGTGGCTATTGTTTGTGAGCCGCAGAGTATGGAAATATTGCATACGATTTTTTTTCCTTTTACTTCGGTGACATTTGCCTTGACGGTAAGTTCCGCGCCAACGGGAGCGGGATGAACGTGCTTGATTTCGACCAAAGCCCCGATGGCATTTTCGTGCGCTTCAAAGTATGGCTCTATAGCACGTCTTGCGGCAACTTCAGCATAATAACAGAGATAATACGTTGAACATACTTTATGGATGAGTTTGCCTTCGAGTATGGCGGTCATGTCCTGTGTGACGGTAAAAGTGATAGAGCCGACGGCAGAGTGTACAGCATTATTCATAGGTTGGGAATGGAATAGATTGATGAAAGAAAAATGGTCATTGATAGGTGAAAAGACGGAGCGAGCGGCGAGAAAATTAGGTGAATGATAAGAATGGCGACTATTAACGGTAATTTTGCAATCCACAATAGACAGAGAAATGACAATGCGAGTGAGCTTTTATACATTAGGATGCAAGCTGAATTATGCCGAGAGTGCAGAGCTGCGCCACAGATTTGAGACGTCGGGTCATACGGTGGTAGAGTTTGGTGAAGAAAGCGATGCTGTCATCATTAATACATGTACGGTGACGGAAAATGCGGACACGGAGTGCCGAAAGATAATACGTCGGGCATTGCGAAGTTCACCGGAGGCGTATATAGGTGTGACGGGCTGTTATGCACAGCTTCAGCCGGAGGAAATAGCGTCTATTGAGGGTGTTGACGGTGTTTTTGGGAGTAAAGAAAAGTTCCGTATTCATGAATTGGCGGGCGATTTTCGCAAAGGTGATGTACCGCAGGTTTTTGTGAGTGATTTGGATGATGTCGGATTTGAGGAGTCGCAATCGGGCGAGGGCGACAGCCGCACCAGAGCGCATTTGAAATTGCAAGACGGTTGTAATTACAATTGCAGCTTTTGTACGATACCGTTGGCAAGGGGCAAAAGCCGTAGCATGGATTTTGGGTTGATTTCTGCCAAGGTTGAGTCATTGGTCGCCGAGGGCTATCATGAGATAATCTTGTCGGGTATTAATTTGGGCGATTATGTATCGGAGTCGGGTGAGCGGTTTACGGATATAGTACGATTAATGGAGCAAACCAAACCTCAAGCACGTATCCGCATTGGATCAATAGAGCCCAATTTATTGAAGCATGAGATTATAGATATTGTCGCGCAGTCATCGGTGATAGTCCCGCATTTCCATATACCGTTGCAGAGCGGCTCACCCGAAATGTTGCGATTAATGCGGCGACGTTATAAAGCGGAGTATTATCGCGAACTGATTTTAACCATTAAAGAACAGATACCCGATTGCTGCATTGGCGTTGATGTGATTGTAGGATTTCCGGGAGAAACAGAAGAGCATTTTTCTGAAACATTTGCGATGTTGGAAGAATTGCCTGTGTCGTATTTACATGTGTTCACATATTCGGAACGTGAGAATACGCCGGCTGCTGTCTATGAGGGAAAAGTGCCTGTTCATATCCGTAAAGCCAGAACGAATCGCTTGCGTGCATTGTCCGAAATGAAGCGCAATGAATTTTACCGTTCGCAATTAGGCAAAGAATGGCGAGTGATACCGGAGACATATCATCCCGAACGCGGGACATGGTCAGGGTGGTCAGATAATTATGTGCGCGTTGAATTTGACGGTCCCATGACCTTATTGCAGCAACCTTTACAAGTGCGGCTTATTTCATTCAATGATGGCATTGTCAACGGCGAGATTATTTCCGCAACGGAGCAGCATCAATGGCAGGGCTATATTCCTCTGATGGTGTAACGTATTATCATAACCGTCATTATTGCACAGTCAACAACGATGAGGTATTTAATGTGGTCTGCAATTATGTGGTGGCTGAGCATTCTTGGCTTATTTTTTTTGGCAGTTACGTCGCATGCACAATGTTTTGATTGTGCGCAAGCTCCGTCTGGCACACTATGGTGCGATGATTTCGAGGACGGAAAAAAGCTTGAAGAGAAATATTTTGAATATGATGCTGATGAACAAGATTGTCGTGTCGAAAAGAATATAGGACGTGATAATAGCCAAGGATTACGCATTCGGTGGCAAAAAGGGGAAATTTCGGCAGGCAGTCTGAAAAAATCCATCGGCAGAACACCGTCCGCATATATCGGTAAAAATGCTGCATTCCCCGATTCAGTATTTACCGAAATATATTGGCGTATGGATGTACGTCATCAAAAAGGTTGGAAAGGAAACGGACCTGCTAAATTATCACGTGCATTATGCTTGGCAAATAATAATTGGGCTACGGGTATGATGGCGCATCTTTGGTCAGGAGGCGCTGATAATATGTACTTGGGAATGGACCCGGCAAGCGGCATCGGCATTGACGGAAAATTACAAACCACACGATATAATGATTTTACGAATTTGCGATGGCTTGGATTTACATCCGGTATCACACCAATGTTTGCGGATAATAATAGTGACCGTTGGTATTGTGTTGAAGGTCATGTAAAATTAAATTCACCCGGAAAAAATGATGGAATATTTGAATTTTGGATAAATGATACACTCCAGGCACAATCATCCACATTAAATTGGCACGGCACATGGAATCAAGACCCTAAAGCCATGGCTATAAATGCTGTTTTTTTTGAAAATTATTGGAATGATGGTTCACCCGAAGAACAAGAGCGATTTTTCGATAATCTTGTTATCTCAACACGAAAAATAGGATGTGATTGTCAAAATAAAAGTGAAGTTAGTACTCCCGCTTTACCTGTGACGGACAGCGTCATTACCTGTTTTCCTGATACTACCGGGTATCGAACTGTGACTGTCGGAACATCAGGCAGAGATTATTCCGATTTACAAAAAGCGATTGATAATGCAGAATTGGGAACCATTATTCGTATTGATGCCGGCATGAGATTGCAGGGAAGTTACACGCTGCGTAATAAAAACAAAGGTAAAGGTTGGATAATTATTACATCATCCCGCCAAGAATTATTGCCCAAAGAACATCAAAGAATTGAGCCGGATGCTTTAACAGGTAATGCACAATTTCCAACACAATCATCGGCTATGCCCAAAATAATGACGGTAAATCCTGCCGGTGTTCCCTGCTTTGTCACGGAAGCACGCGCACATCATTATCGTTTAGTGGGGCTTGAAATAACTGCAGATACTACAGTCAAAGAAAGTTATGGACTGGTACATTTAGGAGATGCCTCGTCAAAACAAAATTCTTTCGATCTCATGCCCCATCATTATGTTGTTGATCGTTGTTATATACACGGACACAGCAAAGGGACAATTATGAAATATGGCGTGGGTTTACATTGCACAAATGCTGCAATTATTGACTCCTATATTTCTGATTTTCACAGCATTGGTTTTGATGCACAAGCAATTTCGGGAATTAATGGTGCCGGACCATTCAAAATTATGAATAATTATCTGGAAGCATCGGGTGAAAACATTATGTTCGGTGGCGGGGCACCGGCAATTCCCGGTTTAGTCCCATCAGATATTGAAATACGCAATAATTATCTGTATAAACCTTTACGTTGGCGCACAACATCATCGTCATATGAAGGAAAACACTGGACAATTAAGAATTTATTTGAATTAAAAACAGGAAAAAGAGTTTTATTTGAGGGTAATATCCTTGAAAATTCATGGGCTGATTTACCGATAGGTCAAAGCGGCTATGCTATTCTCCTGACCGTAAGGACAGAGAATGGCAAGGCAATGCAAGCCGATGTGAGCGATATTACGATTCAGCATAATATTATTAAGAATTGCGGTGCAGGAATCACATTATCAGGCAAGGATGATAATAATCAAGGAAATCAATCGAAAAGAATACTTATACAGAATAATATTTTTGAGAATATAAATGGTGCGGAGTATGGCGATAATAATATCAACGGACCAAATGACGGAACTTTTATTAAAATGGGAGAACCTCAAGATGTCATAATTCGCCATAATACCATATTGCAGTCAGGTCCTGTTACGTGGGTGACAAAACCGGTCAAAGGATTTATATTTACGGATAATATTGTACAGTCATTTAAAACGAAAGCAGGATACCAAGGAATTTATGGTCCCGGGTATTCGCAAGGGAACAATACGATTGCTCACTATTTCCCCGATATTACTGATGAAAGTAAACGAATAGATAGAAATGTATTTATCGGGGGAGACTCTTTGCGTTATACATCTGTGGGAAAAATAAGCAAAAACTATTTTCCTAAAGACGTGTCAATGGTAAAGTTTAAGGATTTCGCTTCTGCAGCTCAAAATTTCAAAGGATATGCCCTACGCTCAGAGAGTCCTTATTATAAACAATCATCGGATGGTATTTCTATTGGTGTTGATGTTGACCGCATAGATTCTATATTCAATCGTAAAACTCTATGTCCGAGTAATGAAAATGTTGCTGTGCGTGATTTTGATATAATTCAAGATATGATATCAATAAATATTGATGATACATTGTCACTCACCGGTAAGATTATTCCGGCGAATGC